>JBEBIR010000842.1:0-1799 GCA_040080315.1 Gemmatimonas sp. | reverse complement strand
GCAAATCCCCAACGCTCAGTGCGCGCACTGCCCGCGGTGTGTTTCAAGAATGCGCCGGGCACGACTGCGCCACCGCCGCCGATGACGCGCCAGTGCCGTGATGCCCGCCAGGTGGCGGTGATGTCCAGTTCGTCGGCGGCGTGATGTTCGGTGGAGCCACCGGCGGCACGAAAGACCGTGTTCTGCTTGGTATACACGCCGTCATCGGTTCGCAGCCGGTCGAAGCGGTACAGCGCAGCACGGAGTGCCAGCGGCTTGTACGGGTCCCACGTGGTGATCAGATGCAGCTCGCGCAAATTGGCGCGACCAAGCACGTCCGCGTAGCCGCCGTGCGCATGGGCCGCCGGATACAGCACCGCGAACGCTTCCTGTCGTTCGGCCGTCGACGCGCGTTCACCGCTCGCTTCCTCGACACCGAACGCCAGTGTTGGTGCACCCTGTCGTCGTCGCCAGGCGATCTGCGACTCGGCCACCCAGAACCAACCATCGAGCCGCCGCGTGCCGGCGTGCCCGCTTTGCCAAGCGCCTTCGACTTCAAATGAATACACGCGACTGGTCGGCGACGTGCCCCATTGCCACATACTCCGCGCGCCGCTCGTGAGACGGCGGGTCGGGGTGCTGGGCGCGCGAAGGACTTGCTCGTACCAATACGCCTGCCACGTCGCGGGCAATCCTCTCGCCACGGGCGACGCGCCCGGCGCGCTGCCAACCGACAGCGTCCGAAATCGCGCCGTGCTGTCAGCGTGATTGATGTCCGTTTGTCGCACGACTACCGGTCGCGCGTCTATGGCGTCGAAGGCGAATGCCCCACGCACGAGTTGCAGCCGTGTGCCCTGTGAACCGCGACGCGTGTTTGCCCAATCGGGCACGCCGAACAGACGCTCGCGGTTGAGCGCGATCTCCTGTCGCCCGTATCGCAGGAACGAGTTACCGAAAGCGACGTCGGCGAAGAGGTTCTGCACGTCGTGACGATCGGCGTCGGTCGGTCGGGCACCGCCAGGCAATGTGCGTCCATAGCTTTGCGCGTCGCGCGCTTCAGCGAAGACTCGCGCGTGGAGACGCTGTCGATTGCCCGCCTGGAGGTCGGCGCTCAGGAGGAGGCGTGACTGACCGTTGGTATCGTGCTGACCCGAGAGATTGAAATCGCGATAGAACTCTTCGCGCCAGCGGGCCTGTCCGCCAATGGTGAGCGTGATCGATGTGTCGTGGACCAGTGGAATCGACTTGATCGCATCGTCCCAGCGAGAACTCCTGGTGCCGGCCGGCCAGACTTCCTCGAAACGGAGATTCTTGAATTCGGCTCGCGGCGCAGACTGCGCGTGCGTGGGCGCCACGAGGACGACGCACAGGCCGAGGAGGCATGAGATACCCACAAACGCACGGACCCGACGGACCGTCAGTTGACCGAAATTCTCGAGATTGAGCACGGTCGAATCTTGCGACCTCGAGCCGGATGAGTCCACTGGGAGAAATCCGGGGTCGAAATGGCTCGAAATCCCTCGCCAGCGGTACACTCCACAGGTCAGATTATGCGGACGCGCGTGCGGTCGAGTTTGTCGGCCGGTTTCTTCCCCACAGCTAAATGCTCGCATGTCGCTTAGCCCCACCTTGATCGTCGCTGGCGTCGCCACTGCTGCTGTGGCGATTGTGGGCTTCTTGATCTGGTGGATGCTCCGTACGCCTCGCGTCCGCCGCGATCATTCTGAGGCGCTCCCGCTGTTCGGGAGCATGCCGCATCGGGTGGGGCAGGTGTCGGCCAATGCCGGTGTTCTGGCCGGCGGGACGGTGCGGCCTCAGAC
>JBEBIR010000841.1:0-1804 GCA_040080315.1 Gemmatimonas sp. | reverse complement strand
GCGCCAAGCGTGCCGCGCGCGACGGTCAACGTGAGAATCGATGGCGTGGCCAGCGTGGAGAGCGTTGCGGCGAGCCAGCCTGACGATTGGTTGTTGCCATAGGTGAGGGCGACCGATACCCCGGTAAGTTCGCCATCGCCGCTGTTGGTGATCGTCAGCGTTTGTGCCGCGGGTATCGCACCGCCAACCGTGGTGGAGAAATTGATGGTATTCTGCGACACCGAGAGAATCGGCGGACCCGGCGGTGCGATGGCCCCCCCGACATTGAGCGTGCCGTCCGATTCGACCGTCACGGCAATTGGCGTGAGATCGACCGTTGACTGTCCGCCAACCCATGCGCCGTCACGGGCGAAGCGCGCCCCGTGGTTGGGACAGCGAAATCCTTCGGAGATCAGGTCAACCACGGTGCCGTTATGCGGGCAGACCAACGAGAATGCTCGATACTGCTGCGTACCGGTGGCCTCGATCAACATCGGCGCGCGTCCCGCGGGTGTCACCACGGCGCGGCCGCCCAGTTGTGCCAGCTCCGGATACAACCGCGGATCAATGCGAATGGGAGACGACACAAGACCCAGCCGACTTTCCGGGCCATCGAATACGCCGTCGCCGCATGCGGCCAGCAGGGCGCCAATCGACAGCATGGATGCCGTACTCAGAAAGCCTCGTCGGTCGACGTGCGCGCAATTCGCACAGGCGGTCTTGGGGGCAGGCAGCATCTGGTGTGTCTCGTCGGGCATGAATGAGGCAATTCGAAGTGAACGAAGCCACGGGCTGGATTCAGCCAAACCCTCTCTTACAGGGTAATAACACACCGACCGCCCCCTTCCCCCAGTCACCGCGTCGGGCCACACTCTCACAGACATGTATTCCACCTGCCTGTATTGTCACGCCAATTTGGGGCGCAATGATGTCGTGGAGTCGTTCCCGGTCGGGCGACGCTTGGCGTTCGACAGCACTCGCGCGCGCCTGTGGGTCATCTGCCGCGTCTGTGCGAACTGGAACCTGTCGCCACTGGAGCAACGGTGGGAAGCGGTCGAAGAGTGTGAGCGCGCGTATCGCGGCACGCCCATTCGAGTCTCCACCGACAACATCGGACTGGCGACGATCTCACCAACGCTCGATCTGGTTCGCGTGGGGAAGCCGCTCCGTCCGGAGTTCGCGGCGTGGCGCTACGGCAGTCGCATGCGACGGCATCGATTGCATCGCGCGGCCAGCGCCACCACCGGCGCATTGGCGACGAGCGCCGCCATGGCCTTCGGAACGGTGGCTGCCGTGGCTGCCGTCGCCGCGATGGCGACTGGCAGCCGCCTGATTCGTGTCGGCCTTCAGGAACCACTGGAGCAAATCGAAGCGCGTCTCAACTTCGATCGCGTATTGGCGCATGTGCGCACCCCGGACGGAAGACTCCGTCCACTGCGCTTCAGTCACGTGGTCCGCATGGAGATCGTGGCCACCCATGACCGCCAACCGTGGAGCTTTCGCGTTGCGCATCAGGATGGCATGACGGAACTCACGGGACCGAATGCCGGTCAGGTGGCGGGTCAGCTTCTGTCACGACTCAACCCTCGCGGCGGGACGCCGAACGAACTGCGACACGCAACACGAATGATCACCGACGCGGGCGATCCAGAGCGCTACATCCGCGCGAGTGGCATTCTGCGCTACACGCGTCGTCGCAAGAACACCATCTTCTGGGATGACGCCGTAGGCGTACTCGGACTCACGGGCACGGAACGGCTGGCACTGGAGATTGCGCTGCACGAAGACACGGAGCGGCAAGCCATGCACGGTGAACTGGCCGCTC
>JBEBIR010000840.1:0-1805 GCA_040080315.1 Gemmatimonas sp. | reverse complement strand
GACCGTCTGGGCTCTGTCGATGGACGCGGTCGCGGTAGGGCTGATCGTGATGGTTTTCGGCAGCTACGTCATGTGGTTCCGGTTGAGGGACAAGCGTCTCGGCGGAGCCGTCGCCTTGGCGCTCGGTTTCATCAGCTGCGGAGCATTCATCTCGGCGTTGAGATGGCTGCTTTAATGCCGGCGACCACCGTGGCGGTCGTCACCGAGGCGGCCGTAGCAGCGGACCAATGCTCGGTCCGGGAATGCACCGGTTCACGGAACCGGTGCACGGCGAGAGGCTGTACAAAGCCATGCGACCATCGACTGCTCTGTCGATGCGGGCGCGTTTCACGGAATAGTGGACACTGGCTCAGGCGTGAAACCGTCATCGAATCAAGTAGTTCGGTGGAAGGCTCGTTAAGAAAAGAACCGTTACGTTCAACTGCGGTTGGAAGCAGGGCAAGCTTCAGCGAAAACGCCGGCGGCGATCGAGTTGGCAGGGACAGTTTCAGGGACAATCGAGGGGACAGTCGATGGGCGCGTAAGTCGCAATCTCGTTTATACTTAGCTTTCTCGCCGCGGTGAGGTGGCCGAGTGGCTGAAGGCGATGGTTTGCTAAACGGAAATCCGCCTCTCGGAAACCTCACATTTTCCTAGCAAATCCAAGCGTTTCAACGACTTCCCGGATAGAGCGACTTGGCTCCCGTTGGCTCTGGCGACGCTGTTTTGGCGCGTCGCAGGGACAATCGTGGGGACAGTCCGGCGATCCCCAACGCATTCCTCCAGTCGTTCCTCTGACTGACCTTTCTCATCGCCCGAGCGCTCTCTAATCAAGCGAACGCAAGAGGCGAAGGGCATTGGCGATAACGATCAAGGACACGCCCATGTCGGCGGCAATGGCGGCCCACAGAGTCGCAGCTCCTGCGAATGTCAGCACCACAAACACCGCCTTCACGCCAAGAGAGAGCACCACGTTTTGTCGAATGATGCGCAGAGTACGGCGAGAGTGTCGGATGAGCCACGGCAGCTTCGACAGGTCGTCCGACATGAGCGCTACGTCCGCCGCTTCAATGGCGGCATCGCTGCCGGCCGCGCCCATGGCGATTCCCAGGCTCGCCCGCCCCATGGCTGGTGCGTCGTTGACGCCGTCGCCAATCATCGCCACGGTTCCGAACCGCGCCACCAGTTCCTCCACCGCCTTTACCTTGTCGGCGGGGAGCAATTCGGCGCGCACCTCTTCGATGCCGGTCGCGGCGGCGATCCGGTCAGCGGTGGGTTTGTTGTCTCCGGTCAGCATGACGACGTGCTCGACGCCGGCTTCATGCAGAGCGCGGATGATATCGGCTGATTCCGGCCGGAGCGCGTCTGCGAGAGTCACAAAACCGCAGACATGATCCTGCTTTCCCATGACCACCACGGTCCGGCCCGCAGAGGACAAGGACTCCAGCCGGTCGTGGACAGCCGTCGTCTCCTGCCCGAGTTCCTCGAGATATCTGTGCGATCCAAGCCAGTAGGGCACCCCATTGATCTTGGCCGTCACGCCCCGCCCCTGGACTGCCTGAACATCCTCAGCCGGCGTGATCGTCACGCCGCGCTCGCGAACATGCGCCACAATCGCTCGCGCGAGAGGATGGTCGCTGTGGGCTTCGAGCGCTCCCATAGACGTCAATAACTCCGCCTCGGTGTGTCCATCCATGGCCACGACATCAACGACTTGCGGAGTACCGCGCGTCAGCGTGCCGGTCTTGTCGAGCGCGACTGCGCGCAGTCGCGCCGGCACTTCGATGAAGGTGCCTCCTTTGACCAGAACGCCGTTACGGGCAGCC
>JBEBIR010000124.1:0-8381 GCA_040080315.1 Gemmatimonas sp. | reverse complement strand
GGCCGCACGGTTGGCGCAGTTCGCCAGCATCTTCCCCAACGCCTCCGATCGCGAGTGGCTGCGATTGTTCGTCACCGGCGTAACCGATGAGCAACTTCGGTTCTTTGCCGACGAGCATTCTCGCGCCGTGCGAACTCGCGCGCCGGTAATCAGCGCCGTGGATTCGCTGTGGCAGCGTGTGTATCGCACGAAGTTCGACCGATTTCTCACCAACACCGGGCAGCGCACCGGGGATATCGTGCTATCGCTGCCAATCGGTGGCGAGGGACGCGCTGGCGTCGGACGCAGTGGTCAGACGGTGGTGGTGGTGCCATTCCCGCAGCGAGTGGCGGACGCCAGTGACGTCATCGTGGTGTTTGCACACGAGGTCACCGGCACGCTTGTTGGCTCGGTCGTGGCAGACAATTCCACGCCGGCCGAGCAGCGCGCTGGCGCCGCCGATCTCCTGGTCTCGGCTGGACAGGTGCGGGCCGGGGCAATGCTATTGGAGCGCATCGCGCCTGAATTGCTTGAGCCCTACATGCGCTTCTACCTCCTGCAGGGTGGGGCGCGTGGCGAGGAGGTCACGACCTCACGCAGTGCCCTTGAGGCGGCGTTCACTCGACGGTTTGTGCTGCCCTCGACGATTCGCGATGCACTCGTGCGGCAGCTGGAAATCGTTCTGGGCGGAATCTGAACGGCCGCTTCGACGTAGGTTTCCTTATGTCCAATCGTGTCGACGTCACCCGACCGCTTCCCGTGCCGCCGGCCGAGAATGCCGATCCAGCACTGCCGCGGGTCGCGCTGGAACGCGTGCTGGCCCGCGCTACTGAACTGCAGGGCGACGGCGGCGAAGTGTCGGATGCAGTCTCCGAATCGCGATTGATGGAGATCGCGCGCGAGGTGGGAATCGATCCGTTGCATTTGCGACAGGCGCTTGCGGAGGAGCGTGCACGCTTGCCAATGCAGGAATCCGAACACGGGGTCGTGTTGGACGCGCTGGGTCCGGCCACCGTGTCGGTGCAACGCGTGGTTCCCGGAACACCGACCGAGGTGTTGGCGAAACTTGAAGCGTGGATGCCGCGCATGGAGTCTCTTTCGCTGCGTCGTCGCGTGGTCGATCGGGTGAGCTGGGAGCCGAGTCGTGATACCCTTGGCAACTTTCTGCGATCGCTGGGAATGGGCGGTCGTCGTCAGGACCTCGTGCGCCTGGATCAAGTGGTGGCGAGCGTCACCAGCGTTGATGCACAGCGCAGCGTCGTGCGTTTCGACGCGGAGTCGTTTGCGGCGCGACGCACGCAACGCACGTCGATACTCCTGATCTCGCTGGCCATGGTGTTGATGAGCCTTGGCCTGTCCGTGCCGCTGGTGCTGCTGGCAGGCGGCGGGATCGCGGGCGCCGGGATCGCGGGCGTGGCAGCATTCGCGAGCGGGTTAGGCTACTTCAGCTGGCGCACCATTCGTCGAGGCTATCGCCAAATGATTGATCGCACGCACTTGCGGCTTGAGCAATTGCTGGACGAACTGGAGACAGGCGGCATGCAGCCGCCGCCGAGTCTGGCGAGACAGGTGACAGCGGCACTGTTGAGGTAAGACGGGAGACGGGAGACCTGCGCGTCTCCTACGCGAAGCCCAGTTCAAATGCCCGTCGCCGTACTCGCGCCACCAGCCATCGCACTCCCGCATTGCTCATGACCAGCATGGCGCCGGTCATCAGCAACGATTTCACTTCGCGGCGCGAGATCTTCACCGAACCACCGGGCTTGAGCATGGCGGTGCTCTGTACCAGATCGCGCAATGTCGCATACGCCAGCAGGAGTGGCAGTATGCAGAAGAGCCGGATGGATACGGCACGGCGTGGAATGAGTAGCAGGTAGTTCCGCGCTTCCTCAAGATCGTGCCAGGCGAGCTGAATCAGCTGCGCGAGCGCCTCGCGGTTCTTGGCAATCAACTCGGGTGCGAGAATGCGGCTTTGAGTGCTGCCCTGCGCTTGCAACAGCTCTTCGGGAACGTAGACCGAGTTCTCCTTCTCCGCGTCGATCGCCACATCCTTCAGGATATTCACCGTCTGCAGTGCTTCGGCAAACGCGCGACAGCGTTCACGGAGTATCGCGTAGCGATGCGCGCCAATGCTGGGCGAGTGCTCATGCCACAAGTCCGTGAGCATATACCCGACGGTGCCGGCAACGTAGTAGCAGTACTCCTTGTACTCCTCCACGGTCTGGATGCGTATGCCGTCTGGATAGAGGAGCACGAACTTGCGCATGCCGACCACCATTTCGGTCACCCACTTGCGAACCAGACCCTGTGTGGCAGCGGGGAGCCCGCCGAAGTGTTGCAGCACCAAATCGTAGTTGCGCGTGAGCGCGAGGTGCGCGGCATCGGCCTTGAGCGCCTGCACACCGTCGACGAATCGACGCAGGGCATCCGTCGAATCAAAGGCCGCCAGAAAGTCGTCGAACAAGGCGGCCTTGGCGACGGGCGAGACATCCAGCGCGTCCTCCACGGTATCGGCGACGCGGCATAAGAGGTACGCGTCGAGCACCGACTGCCCGAGCGGCCCGGGCAGCACCTTGATGCCGAGGGCAAACGTGCGCGAGACGGATGGGAGGATCGCCTGGCAAAATCGGGGGGCGTCCCGTTTGGTGATGGCCTCGAGAGCGGCGCGTGAAAGCGTCATTGCTTCAAACATACGAGGTCACGGCCGTCCGCGTCACGACTCCATGACCCAGGCTCGGCTTGCTTGCGGGTACGGGATCGGCGAGACTGCGGCGTGCCTCCTGAAACAGCCACTTCGCACGATTCTCCGCCCGATTTTCGCGGGGTCTTCAGAGCCGACCTGCTTGCCCGATCGTTGTATGCCGAGGCGGCCGGGATCGCACGCATGCTGCCAGCAGCCGTCGCCGTACCGGACGATCCGGACGATTGCACGGCGCTTGTGCGTTGGGCGCGACGCGGCGGATACTCCCTCATGGCCCGCGGCTCGGGTAGCGGCATGGCTGGCGGCAGCGTTGGCGCGGGCGTGGTGGTTGATCTCAGTCGGTTCACGATGATCGGCGCCGTTGATGTTGAACGTCGCACCATCCGAGTGGGAGCCGGCGCGTTGCGTGATGATGTCGACGTCGCCGCGCGGGCGCACGGCCTTCGATTCCCGGTTGACCCGTCGAGCGGGGCATTCTGCACGCTTGGCGGCATGATCGCCGCCAACGCGGCCGGCGCACGATCACTGCGTTTCGGCGCGACGCGTTCTTGGGTGCGCGCGTTGCGGTGTGTGTTCGATGATGGCAGCATCGCGTGGGTGCGACGCAATGCGGCACCGCCAACCGAGATCCCTGCCGTGGCGCGTCTGGTCAGCACCCTGATGCAGGTGCGTCACCACGCCGACCCGATGTCACTGCGTCACGCCGGGGTGCGGAAGGAATCAAGCGGCTATGCTGTCGCGGTCGCACTGGCCGACGACGGGCATCTGCTGGATGTGCTGATCGGCAGTGAAGGCACGCTCGCTCTGTTCGTCGAGGCGGAGTTGGCGCTTTGTCCCGTTGCCGGCGCCACGGCGAGCGTACTGGCGACCTTCGGCTCGCTCGAACATTCCGCGGAGTGCGCGATCGCCGTGCGCGAGGCGGGGGCGAGCGCCTGCGAGTTGCTCGATCGGACCTTTCTCGATGTCGCGGCCACCGATACACCGACCGGCATTCCAGCGGGTGCCGAGGCCGTGCTGCTCATCGAAGTCGAAGGCGACGACGCCAACGCCGCGCGCGACTCCGCGCGCCAGGTGGCCGACGTGTGCCGTTCACACCGCGCGGTCGACGTCAGCACCGCGATGGACGTAGCCGCCGAGCATCGATTCTGGAGTCTGCGTCACGCCGCGAGTCCTATTCTCGCGCGGCTCGCACCGCGACTGCGATCCATGCAATTCATCGAGGACGGGTGCGTGCCCCCGGAATGTTTTCCCGCGTACGTTCGCGGTGTGCGCGCGGCACTGGCCCGATTCGAGATGTCCGGTGTGATCTTCGGTCACGCGGGGGATGCGCACGCGCACGTCAATCCACTGGTCGATGTCACTCGTCAGGACTGGCGTGATCGCGTGACCGGAATCCTTGACGTTGTCGTCGAACTGACCGCGAAGCTGGGCGGCACATTGTCAGGCGAACATGGTGACGGACGTCTGCGGGCGCCGCTGCTGGATCGCGTATGGAACGCGGAGGCGCGCGCCGCATTCGGGAATATCAAGGCGTCCGCAGACCCGACGGACGTCTTCAATGCGGGATGCAAAATGGTTCGCGCAGGTGAGCAGTCCATTGGCGCGCTTCGGCACGATCCCCACGCGACGCCACTCGATCCGCGGGCCCGACTCGCGCTGGACCGCATCGAGCGCGATCGCGCGTGGTCACGCTATCGACTCGGAGCACTCGGCGCGGAACACACGCTCAGGTAACGCTCAGCGGGTGTTTGTCCTGAGAGTGATGAATTCCCGTCCGCGCCACTGATGGAACAACAGCGGAGAGACGTCAGACTGGAGACGGCAGACTCAGACGCTGTTAGTCTTGGTCTTGCGTCGTCCGTCTTCCGTCTCTCGTCTGTTGTTCCACCCTCGCGAAAATGGCGCTTCAGAATGAACACCAGACTAGGTATGCGACGGCGTACCCAATCGAACGTCAGCCAGCAGGTCAATCAGCTGTCGCCTGGCGGCCGGCGCAAGCGTTGACATGGCCGCCAGATCCGCGGCATCAATGAGCGGATCGAGCGTCGTCAGCAGTTGATGGCCCGCATCGGTGATCCAACACATCACCTGCCGACGGTCGGGGCGGCACCGGGAACGCCGAACGAGCGCCGCCGCTTCCAGTTTGTCCAGGAGTCGCGTGACGGTGGACCCTTCCTCGATCATGCGATCACGAATGGCCAGCGTCGGCAGCCCATCGTCGCCGGCGCCGCGCAGAATTCGCAACACGTTGTACTGCGCGAGACTGACGCCATGCGGTTCGACCACACGCGCAAGCCGTCGACTGACTACAGACGCCGTTCGCAGGAGGGCAATAGTCGCCTCCTGTGACTCCGAGCGAAACGGTCGTGATTGCTGGAGTTCCTGCAGCACCTCGGCAGACGCCAGACGCTCAGGAGGAAATTCAGACTGTGCCATTCCTTCAGCGTACGCCCCGGGACGTGGCTGAGCAATGGTGGACTAAGTACTCAGTACTCAGTACTGAGTACTTAGTACTCAGTTCCCCCCGAACCAACCGGCTGCGGTAAAGTTCTGTGGGTTGATCTCGTAGAATTGACTGAGTGACCAGCGTCCCGTCGTTGGGAAGTACGGCGGCGGATAGCTCAGGGCGCACTTGTTGAACGAGATGTCCGACACGTAGCCGTGCATCGCCGTGCCGCTCAGGGTACCGCCCTGCCCGGACCGCGACTGAATTCGGCCACCCACCTGTCGCACAAAACCGCGATTGACCCAGGACGCAGTGGCAAGTCCGGCGGGAGGGTTGGGACGCTCGGTGCCGATGGAGAGCAGCGCGAGCGCGGTCGCGTGTACCACCAGGTCGGAGGTGGTGGCCGATGGATTGAAGTCCTTTCGTGGCAGCAACCACGCCGCACCGGTGTTGGAATTGTCGCGGCGCTGCTGTGGCGCGTTCAGCATGTTGTCAGCCCACAGCACGTTCTCACCTGAGAACAGTCCTACGATGTCATCGTCCGGTTTGCAGGATCCGGATGTGGTGCCCGGATTGACCGACTGCTGCAGATCGTGCAGTACCACCATGTTGTTGCGGCTGGCGATGGTGACGCGGCCGCGAACGACACCGCTGATGCCAACGCGACCTTCGGCGAAGATGACACCGCGAAAGTTGGGATTGTAGCGCGCGCTCAGCGGCCACAGGTACGCGCCGTCGGGGCGCGCGCTGACGATGGCTGGAACAGTGCCCGACGTGCGCACCTTCCAGTCGCCGGACGTGGTGGATGCCACGAAGAGACCCGTCGCATTCAACCGCGGATCGCCGCCCAAAAAGCACTTGGCATTTACGTTATCGTACGCCGCCTGCTTGGTGGTCATCTTGAGACGATAGTTGGATCCGGCGGTGACAACCGGAATGGCCGCGAAGGTTGTCGCCACGCGGGTGACTCCGCCTACAACCGTGGTCACGCCACAGTTGTACGAGTAGAGAATGCTGTCTTTTCCCGCAACACCGCCGGGTGTTGGCGCGGACGCTGGCGGTGCCGGCGTGCGCGCCATCGCATACTCCATCCCGGAAGGGGATGCCGCGCGCACCTGGTACACGCGAAAATACCCATCGTCCGGCCCGGTGGTGTTGCCGTCGCCATCAACGTCGATGGCCACAAACTCGATACGCATGGTGACCAACGCGCTGTCGCCAGTCGTGACCGTTGGCGTGAACACATATCCGGCCTTGGTCGCAATCGACTTGAGGATATTCAGATCGGCCGTGCCAGGCAGTGCAATAGGCGCCACGAACTCCTGCGCCGGTCCCTTGTTGAACTGGCCGCCGGGCTTGTTGTACACGCCTTTGGCCGTCGTCACCACGTCCTTGAAAATGGCCTGTGGGTACGTGCCCGAGTAGATGTACAGCGAGTCGTTCGAGTGCAGCGGACCCTGCGCCGTCCATCCGTTGGCGAACCACAGGATGCTGCCGTTCCACAGCTTCGACTGATCGGCAAAATACGCGTACTTGGCGAACGACTGCTGGCTCACCAGCGAGCGGCGAATGGCCACGTTGCCGCTGGCGTCGATGGCCTGCGACACGATCTCGCCTTGCACACCAAACTCGCCGGCATTGGCCAACGAATCGGAGTTGCCGATGCGGGACACCCAGGTCGAGCGCGTGATCCCGTTGGAGTTGGCGATCGCCGCGCCCGATTCGATCGCCCGATACCCGAGCGTAGGAATGGAATCGAGCTTCGCGTTGAGGCGATTGCGCGCTTCCTCGAGTCCAGACAACGCCGCGTCATCAACGGCCGCCGCGCGATCGCTCGATGCCTGCACCAGCGTGCCTCCCATCACCATCATGGCCGACGCCAGGGCAATCACACCACCAACGATGGCCACCAGCATGACCGTGAGCAGCGCGATGCCGCGGCGCGTGCGAACCAGTCGGGTGCCGAGTGAGCGCGCAGACGCGCGCAGCTTGCGAATACTCATGGCACCGTCACCGATCCGGAGGTGGAGAGCGTCGAGAGATTGGGTGTGCAGTCCTGCACGGCGAGGGAGTAACTGTAGACCCTGCCAAGTCCACGCTGCACGCTGGCGTCCTTGTAGGCGTAGGTGCCGGTTGGCGCCACGCCGAGCGTGGTGACCGGGTCGCCCCACGTGGCCACGCCGCTCAGCTTGCGCCAGAGCACGTAGCGAATGGCATCCTGCTCGCCCGAGCCGTCATCGGTCGCCCGTCCCCACGTGACCATGACCGCGTTGCTGTCGGTGCGCCATTGCAGGTTTGGCGCAGGCGGTGCGAGTGGAACACGACCGCACGCGCGTGACTGTCGCGCATTCGCAACGTTCGGCAACGGAATCATGTAGCGAACCACATCGCGCGTGGTGCCGCGCGGTGGCGTGGCTTCGTACACGACTTCGACGGCGCGCAGTGCATCGATACGCATGGTGATCGCCGTACCCGTATCTGGTGCGACGCCACGCTTCGCCACGTTCTTCGCGAGCGGCAACCAGCTGGGCGGCACCGAATCGATATTCGGATTGTTCGCGCCAAATCGAGCCGGATCGTACCAATACTTGAAGAACGGCTTGCCCTGCGACTGTCGAAGCCCTGACGCGACGACTTCCGCCGGCTTGTCATTCACATGGCGATACAGCACGTAGGTGCCACCAGCGCCAGTGGCCGTGTCCAGCGCAAAGCGAAAAGTGATCAGTTCGGCATCGCTATTGATGAACATGCCGGCGCTCTGCGAGTAGTCCTGCAGCGGATACGCGAACCCGGTGCCCGGGATCGTGATGCCATTGGACGTGGTCAACGCAGACACTTCCGCGTCGGAGGCGAATGGATCGACGTACACGGCGCCGGTGAGTCGAATCGAGTCCGCCCGGTTGGTCGTCAGGTCACTGTTGAACGAAAAGACCGTCGGACTCGCGTACACGATCGTGGGCTGCTCCTCGGTCACGTTGCTGCCAGCGGTGCGGATCTCCTGTCGCAGGATGTCACGGCCAAATCGACCGTTCTGCACGCCGGCGCTGCGATCCGCGAGCACCCGGAATCCTTTGCTTTGCGCAACCAGAAATCCGACCGACGCCGTGAGCACAATGCCAAACAGCGCCATGGCAATCATCAACTCCACCAGCGTGAAGCCGCGTCGCGCACGTGTCATGCGGTCCGCGCTCATGGTGCCGCCACGGCGATCGTGCGCTTCACCGGCAGTGGCATCGACGACGAACTCACCGTAAC
>JBEBIR010000123.1:0-8383 GCA_040080315.1 Gemmatimonas sp. | reverse complement strand
ACTTGAGACTGGAGACTCAAGACTGAGACGGTGAACAACAGACTATAGACCAAGACGGAGACGGGAGACGGGTGGCGAGTCAGCCGCGGAACCTTCGGATGAGACCGTAGGTCATTCGTCGGATTGCGAGCAACTCAGCGCGCCAGCCGGCAAGGTTCTCCCCTCGCAATACCCCCAGCTTTGTGATGAGGCGCAGATGGCTTTGAGCCTCATGCGCCGACGCGACCGCGATATCCAGAAACTTGGCGAATTGCGGATCGGTCGACTGCCCCGAACCCTCGGCGATATTCGCCCCGATGGATATGACCGCGCGTTCAAACTGCGAGATGACGGCGCGATGGCGCCTGATCCTGGTTCTCGCGATCGCCAGACAGACCTCCACACTGAGGTCGCTGGCCCGCTCCCACGCGTCGATGCGTTCGTGATTGTGCATGCCCGATTATTGCACCATCCACCGCGGAGACCACGACCGAAATCCCGCGACCACCACCAATCTGTCTCAAGTCCCCCTGTCTGTGGTTTAGTGGTCTTAGTCCCAAGTCTATAGTCCCTCGTCTCCCAGTCTGTAGTTCCGTCGTGCAAATGCAAAAGCCCCCGTTTTCACGGGGGCCCTGCAGTCGGAACGAAGAGGTGATCTTGAAGCCCAAAGAATACTGATGAAGCCCGCACCGCGCTTTCGCCTTCCCCGCACTGGGGCATGACGTTCACGTAGTCTGTTGGACCTCTTCTAAGGACTTATCGGCTCAAGAAGTAATTCTCTCCGCCCCGAACATCTGCCACACGACTATCTTACTCTTTGAGTAACACCAGACGCAATTGGTACTTTACCCGACCGCGCCGAGATCCCACATGGATCGCTACATCATTGCTGCAATCGTGATGCTCGTTGTCTGGGCTGCCGTGACGTTGACGACCGACGCGCCAGGTGCCACGCATCTGCTGTTGACGGGCGGCGTTTTCTTGCTGATCTGGCGCATCGTCGCGCGGGATACTCCGGACGGAAAGACGGAAGGCAAGAAACGGTAGTCCGTCTTCGTTCTCAAATCTCCCAGTTCGACAACACCATCCCCGTTGTCGGCGCCACTTCGCTCCATCCGTACACGCTCATCCGCAGGTCGGTCCACCGTACGCGCGCGCCGAGTCCCACTAACATGCGGTACGCGTCGGGGTAGTCGCCCTGCAATCGGATGGCCACGCGTCGAGTGCCGACACGCCGTGCCAGATCGGCCAGCGTGCCAATAAGTTTTGGAAGCTCGGTGCGTCGCTCAAGCACCAGTTTGAGCACGCGTAGCTCATCGCGCGTGCGTCCTTCCACCAACGGCACCGTGTGATACACCGCAAAGCCGGTCGGCGCGGTGGCCGTGCCCAGCAGCACCGTATCGCCCAGGGACATGCGGTCGGTCAACTCGAGCTCGCGCGTGAAATCGTAGCCGGGCATGACGCGTGATGTGAGCAGGCGACACTGCTCGATCGCCGTTTCCTGCTCCAAGCCGGAGAGTCGCGACAACAGCAACGGCGTGTGATCGCCAAGCGCCGCGTCGATCGTGAGTGTCACCGTCAGGTGCGCAGGCAGGAATCCCAGTGACGAATAGAATCCGATGTTGTCCATCGTGCGTGGCATTGTTTCCAGCCCGATCACCTTGGCACCCTTGCGTCGCAGCCAGCTCATCCCGCTTTCCACGATGATCTTGCCCAGTCCCATTCCCTGCTGGTCCGGGCGCACGCACAGCGGCCCCATCCAGCCTTCAGTTCCTGAATGATGCACCATGTTGAAGGCGACGATTTTTCCGCTGTCATCGCGCCAGCACAGCGCGCCATCGCCCGCATCCACGATCGCGTAGCGCCACACCGCCGGATTGAGCGCCGGCACGCGCACACCGGTCATGCCGTCGCGGCGATAGCGTTCGGTGAACGCTTCGGTGAACACGTCGTTCAAGCGAGCGATGTCATCGACTGTCGCGACTGACGGCCCATCCATCGGGCGCGCGTTGCGAAACGTGCGTGTGGTCGCGGTCATTCGACCTCCAGCATCGCGTCGGCGCCGGCTGTGACCACGCTGGTGCCGCGCTCCTCGTCGAAGCGCACCACCAACACGCGATCCAGTCCTTCCCGCACTTGCTCGATGTGTGTGATCACGATGACCTGTTCGAATCGATCGTTCAATCGTCTCAGCATGGCGATGACGTTCGCCCGGCGCGCATCATCCAGTGAGCCGAAGACTTCGTCGAGGATCAGCAACGAGAACGCCTGCCCCGCTCGTTCCGCGATCATCTGCGAAATGGCCAGACGCAGGACAAGATTGCAGAGGTCCTCTTCGCCTCCCGAGATGACCGGCTTTGGCAAGCCGTCCTCGAGTACCACGAGCGTGTAGTCCTCGTCGAACTCCACTGCAGTGTAGCGCCCATCGGTGAGATCGGCGAGGAATCCGCTGGCAATCTCGGACAGCTCTGGGCGCAACTGGAAGTTGAGGTCCGTGCGCAGGTCGGTCAGGGCGCGGTCCAGCTCGTCATGTACCCGCTTGTCGCCTTCCAGCAGGTCCAGCTTGTGCTGCAACGCGCGCAGATCACGCTGACGTCGCTTGGCCTCCTCCATTTCCGACTGCGCCCGCGCACCATCGGCCGTCGCCGCCACGGATTCGAGTTCTGCCCGTCGCGCATCCAGCGTCGCCGCCTCGTGCGACTCCCGCAGCGCCGCGTATTCACTATCCGTGAGCCCGTCGGTGCCCCGCTGCGCATCGAGAGTGACCTTGCGCTGCCGCAACTCCGCCAGAGCCCCATCGACACGCTGTCGTTCTGCCCGCGTGACATCCGCCTTCTCGACCATCCCGCCAAGCCGCGCGGCCTGCGTTTCGACGTCGGCCAAGCGCGTCAACGTCTCGCGGAGCTCGCGGTGTTGACCAGCATCGTAGCCCGTCGGCAAGGCGGCCAGTGTCTGTCGCGTCTCTTCAAGGCGGAGCGCCAGCGCCGAACGCTGCTCGCTGATGGCCTTGCGCTCGACCATCGCCAAATGAATGCGATGCAGTCGCCGTTCGCTGGATGACACCTCCTGTTGCGCTCCGCGACGCTGCTCCTCGAGGACGTCGATGGCATCGGGTGTCTTCACCAGTTGCTCGACCCGCTGTCGATAGTAGCTGACGTCGATGCGCACCGTTTCAATCTGTTCAGACAGCAAGTCGAGCACTGAACGATACGACGCGCCCAGTGGCCGCCCGCACGTTGGACATGGACTCTTCTCGCCCAGTCCTTCCAACGTCTCGCGTTGCTGCACGAGTTCTGCCGACTGACGTTGCAGGTTCTCGAGCCGAGTCTCCGCTTCCTGCCGGTCGCGAACCCACGACGTGCGCTCCTGCTCCAGCGACTGCTCCAGCGTCGCCACCGCGCTACGGACTGCAGCGAGTTGCTGACTGGTTTCCACTTCAAGCGCCGGCGCCGACTCAAGCTTCGACGCGCGCTCATCCAGACGGACGTCTTCCTCAACCGATCCGCGCTCCCGCTCGAGAAAGGCCTGTCGTCGCGACTCGGCCGCCGCGAGACCTTCTTGCACGATCAGTGATGCCCTCACGTCGGTGAGCGGGGCCAGTTCCTCGAGGAGTGGCTTCAGTACGTTCTGAGCGTTCGCAATCGCGTCCAGATCGCGATCGATGCGCTCAAGGTCGCGCATCAACGCCAACGACTCGCTCTCCGCGAGGCGCACGTCATTGAGCACGCGCTGCACGCGCTCACGTTCGGCTTGTGCCGCTGTCCACTTCGGCTCGACCATCGCGAGGCGCGCGGCCGTTGTCGTGCGTATCGACTCGGCGTCCTTGGCCCGTCGTTTCGCTGCCGTCAGTCGAACTTCGGCGTCGGCGACCAGTTGCGTGATGGCGGCCGCATCCGGCATGCCTTGCTTGAGACCCGTGATCTCCGCGACGAGGGCCCGCCGGCGCTCGCGCGCCAACTCCTGCGCATCCGTCAGGCGATCGTAGCCAAGCACGCGCGAAAGAAACCGTGCCCGATCGACCGGCCCGAGCGCGGCCATGATATCCAGTTCTTTCTGCGCCGTGAAGTACGTATGAAAGAACTCCGAGTGCGTCATGCGCAGTCGGCGACGCAGCAACTGCGTTACCGCCGACGTGGAGCTGGCAATCGGCGTGTCTCCACCGTCGAGATAGCACTCCGCCGTCGTGATGCCACGCACCACGCGATAGCGGTGACCGGACAGCTCGAAGTCGAGCTCAACCTTGACCGATGCACGGGCGTCGGCACGCGCATTCCGGATGCTGTCCCGCGTACCACGCGCGGCAGTGTTGCCGTACAGCGCCCAAGCGATCGCTTCGAGCAATGTCGACTTTCCTGCCCCGTTCGGACCGATGATGCCCGTCAGCCCGTTGTCGAACGTCAGCCGAGTATCGCTATGCTGCCGGAAATTCTGCAAATG
Organism: Gemmatimonas sp.; assembly: GCA_040080315.1. Lineage (GTDB taxonomy): Bacteria > Gemmatimonadota > Gemmatimonadetes > Gemmatimonadales > Gemmatimonadaceae > Gemmatimonas. The sequence continues at coordinate 3,967 of JBEBIR010000123.1, read as the reverse complement.
CAGCGCGTGCAGCCGCATCAGTTGTCCGCTGCTGGCAGGCTCGCCGTCGCCGCATCTTCGGCACGCTGCAGGTACTGCAGTCCCACGCTGACCAACTTCTCGCGATCGAGCCCCGCAGGCAGGACGCGCTCCTTCAATCGCTCTGCCAAGATCTCGGGCAGTGTCGCTCGGCGTCCCGCGGCGCCCTCGCCAGTTCGCTTGTTCACCAGCGGCTCCGGACGGCGAGTGTCCAGATGGAAATTCATTGCGCGCTTGCGATACTCGCGGAGCGCCACGCTATCCAGGTCGCGCACGACATGGCGCGGCACATTCCGCACCGTGGCGCGCACGACCAGATCGTCGATCCCTCCGGGCACGCTGTCCACGCGTCGCCGCAAGGCCGCATCGACCTCGGCGGGGCCCATGCCGTCAGCTTCGATGGCGTCGAGGTCCAACAGCTTCCGCGAAGGTGCCACGGGATGAAACCGATGTGCACCGGTAGCAAGATTCTGTTCGATGAATCCCTTGCCCTGCACGCGCTGGTCACGCTCCTCCCACAACTCACCCCACGGATTGCTGCTCGTGTAGTCGATGGAGCCACTGTAGTAGGCACGGGTGGCGACTTCGCGATACACGTGGTAGTGCCCAAGCGCGACATAACTCCACGCGCCTGCATGCAGTGCGCTGAGCGGAACTTCGAGTACCGACGGATTGATCGGTGCGGCATGCAGCGGCAGCACGCCGGGAATCGATCCATGCATCAGCAGCACCGTGTGCGTGAATCCGTCCGGTGGTGTCAGCGGCGGGCAATCGAGCCCCGGCACATCGGGCACTGCGAGCACCGCGAGTGAGCGCGAGGGAAACGTGAAGAGCTCGGCTTTGGCGTCGGCGACGTACACACCGATCTCTCGAAACAGGCGCAGGATGCAACCCGTCTCACTGGTGCGGGGCGCGTCGTGATTGCCGGCGACCATCACGATGGGTGTCTCCGGCAGCGCCTCCCGCAACGCGGAAAATGCGCGAAACGCGTGCAGGATGGCCGGATTGGACGGCCGCACCGAGTGGAACACGTCGCCGCCGACGACAATCACCTCGGGCTTGAGCGCAATGATCTGCGCGATGGCACGCTGCACGGTCCCCGCCACATCGGCCTCGCGCTGATTGATCCCGGACGGGGTCAGACGCTGGTATTGGCGGAAACCGAGGTGGAGATCGGACAGATGGACAAGACGCATGGGGGCAATTTAGACGGTGCGACGTCTCCCGGCTTCCGGCTCCCGTCCTATTTCACCCTCACCCGCTGCCGAACGCGAAGGTCCAGCAGCACCGGTGCCTTCGCCGACCCGGGACCCGACGATACTTCCGATTGGACATCCATCACCGTGCGCGCGTCCACGATCCAGGCGCGCTGCCGATCCACCACCAGCACGCCGCGCATGGTGCCTGCCGTGATCACTCGCGTGCCGGCCGGCAACTCGCGCGAGGCACCATCGCGATGCAACGATCCTTCCATCGAGATCCACGCATCGCGTCCACCGTGCGTCAGCGAATCGAAACGGAATCGCGCGCGCACGACGCCATCCGCGCGGTAGCCACTCACCGGGAGCGACGGCAACACGATGTCGCGTTCCCATCGATCACCGACCCGCACGGGCTCGGACGGAAGCATGCCGGGCATCGACGCCAGCGTGGCGCCCAGTTCCATTGCGGCGGGAGGCGGATCATTGACGCGCATCGCGCCATCCGGCGTGACGCGCACCCGCACCTGACGACCGTCCATCGGCAGCGGCAGCAGTTGCGGTTGGCGTGTGTCGTCTGGCGTTCCAGCACCCATCGCCATGGAGTCGGTGGTAGCCAACAACGTCGTCACGGAGAGGTCACTCGCTTCGACCAGCGAATGCGCGAACAGCAACAGTCGGGTGATGCGCGTACTCGCGCCCGTTCGCCGTGGCCCGTATTCGGGTGATGCGGCCCGTGTTGGACGACTGGAGACTTCAATGGTCTGCTCCATTTGCAGCCACAGCGTATCGCCCACGCGCGGGCGCACGATGAGCGATACCCCCGGTCCGCGCATCGACGCCGCGCGACTGTTCGCTGTTTGCGCGCCCGCGTCGCGCACGACGCACGCCGCCAGCATCGCGACAAACGCAACGGATCGCGTGCCCATCGGTCCTCTTACCACGATATCCTGTCTCTGTGCGCTCTATCCACCGTATTCATCCGGAGCGAATCCGCGCAATGTCCGGGGTTTGGGCGCGAGGGCTTCCGCGTCTACTGCCCCTGGACGAGCGCGTCGCTGCAACTCACGTGTGAACGACGTCTTGACGTCGTCCGGGCGCCTGCGGAGCACGGCGTTGCGCGCCGCCAGCACCTCGGGTTCTTCATACAGCAGAATCGCCTGCTGCACCCAGCCCAGATCGATACCACGGTCGAGGCGCCGAAGATCCCGCGCCACGGCAGCGGCCAGTGTCGGCTCCGGTGCCTGCGGAAAACGCTCCACCCCTTCCCGACCCGTCATGACGGCAGGACGCGGGAACCGCACAAACACCGGTTGCGCGAAATGCGGATGGCGCACCATCAACTGTCCCTTGTCGAGTGTAGCCAGGCGCGCCTTCACCGCAGGCGAGAGCACCTGATACCCGGGAGTGGCCAGTTCGTCCGCGTCCATCCGGCCATACATCGTGGTCCCCGCGTTCCCCACCACGCGCCGATGCACCTGCGACCGGAACTGTTGCGCGCCGAACAGGACCAGGCCGAGATATCGCCCGCGTTCGGCGATGTCGAGGAGCATCTTGCGCACATACGTGTCGGGGCCATCGTTTGGCGCGTACTTGTTCAGTTCGTCGACAAACACAATCACGTGATCCACACCCAGGTCTCGACGTTCGAGATGCTCGCGGAGCTTCGAGACCACACGCGCAAAGACGAGGTCCTGCGCATCCTCCTCGGCGTTGGCGACATCCACCACGTACACGGCGCGATCGTTGAAGGTCCCGAACGGCAGATCGGAGACCGCACCGTCGTCGGTCACCAGTCCGGCGCAGCGCGTCGACAGATTCGACAATCGATTGCGCACCTTGCGAATGGTCGCCGCGTGATGCGTGCGCCAGGTGTCGCCACTGGAGTCCTCAACTTTTCGCAGCACCTCACGAAACCAGGCATCGAGATCCGCGAACGACTGCACCTTGTGGGCCCGCGCAAAGCCGGGTTCGACAAATTCGCGCCCCACCACGCGTTCCCGAATGAAATCGATTAGTGCATCCGCTTTCGCATCGACATCGTCCTTGTTCAACAGCACTTCGGCAAACTGCAGGACCTCGTTCAGCCCCCACGTGAGCGGGTGCACGTCATCGGCCAGCGACGGATGGGTGCGCAGCGTGTTGAGCGCGTACCCGCGTGCCGTGTACGGTGCGTAGTAGCGCACATCCTTGAACGGCGTGGCGGGCACCTGGAGCAACTCGTACAACTCACGATCAGCATCGTCCAACTTCCCGGGTTGATCCAGAAAACAGAGATCAGGGCCCTTCACGTTGAAGCACACCGCGGCCACGGTGCCACGTTGAGCCGGGAAATGGGCAAAGATGCTTTGTAGCAGCCACTCGATCGCACTGGTCTTGGTCGCCAGACCCGACACACCGGAGATGTTGAGGTGCGCGGCCTCGGGACCGACCAGAAAATCGGCATCAACGTAGATGGGCGACATCATGCCGCCCGCGCGGTAGACACCCACCGGAATGGCGGTGCGCGATTCGGCACGCAAGTATCCATCCATGCGCAGCGCGATGGCCACGTCGGCGTCGTCCGCCAGGAACACTTCGCCAAGCGGGACCGGCTGCAGTGGTTCTTCCGGGATATGACGCAACACATGTGCAGTGTACAAGCGGATCTCGGTGCGTTCCGTTGCCGCGCGCGGTCCGCCAGACGGACTGCCGTCGTGCCCCAGCACATCATGCAGCGGCGACTGCAAGTCGGAGTAACTGAAGCCCTC
>JBEBIR010000839.1:0-1810 GCA_040080315.1 Gemmatimonas sp. | reverse complement strand
CGCATGGGACTCGGCGATGCCTTTCAGCACGCGCTCGCGCGAGAGCTGGCGGGTGGCGGCGGCCGGTTGTACGAACGACTGCAGGAATGGCTGAGCCGCGAGGTCGAGCGTGCGACAAGTCCGGAGTACCCGTCGTCCTTTCGTGCAGACATCGACGAAGTGCGACAGTACGCTGAGAGCATCCGCTGGAACTGAGCGTGCCGTTCCCCGTGGTTCCGCGTCAGCGTACCCCTGTGGTTTTCGTCGCGTATGGCGATAGCGGTCCCGTGTGGCTTAGAGCCATGCGATCACGCTGCGCGGAGAGTCCAGCCGTGGATGCGCTCATGGAGCAATCAGTCATTCAGTTCTGGTGCATTGGCGCGCGACTACAGGTCGGCGATGGCATCACATGGTGGCCAGAGACGCCCTCGCTCACTGAAGTCGCGAACAAACTCGCGCGCGCACGCAGTGCCCAGGTATCCGCTGCCTTCCCCGATCTGGGTGTGCGCGATGTACTTGTTCTCGAACGAATTTCTCTCTTCGACGCTGACGTCCGTGAACATCGTGTTGCATTGCGGGGCGTGATGGACACGGTTCCGGATCTTCAACAGCAGTCGACGTTGGGCCAGCAAGGATTTCGGTATCGTTGGATCGCGCTGGCAGACGTCGTCCATGACCCGACGCGTGTATCATCGCAGGAGCGCGCCGAGGCGCGGGCAGCGAGCCTTGCGACAAGCAAAGACACTTTGACCTTCCTGGTGGACAGGCAGGACTCCGCGGTCGCCGTCATCGACGAGACCTTGGCCTCCCGCTGCCTCACGGAGCTCGCCATGGCATTTCTTCATGGCGATCTTGGCGCCCCGCGTCGGGATGCGACACTGGCCCTTCCTTCCGTGATTAGTGACGTCGGGGTTGGCCAATTCGTTCCCTTCGGTGTCGCCGTGCTCGAGCATACTTGGCGCGAGATCGACATGGCACGCGTCAGCGCGTTCAAGCGGCGTCTAGCGCTTGGAGTCACGGACAGGGGCAGCGTCGATGCGGCCCTTGAACCCTCGCACACCCTGCTTGATGCGCTGAACGCGGACTGCAGGCTCCTGGACGCCGGACAATACGACAGACATGCCCGCCGTCGCGCCCGTGACGAGTCACTGCAGGCGGCGCTCTCCTGGATCTTTGCAGAGGGCGACGTGCGATGGATGCGCGGACGACTTACGGAACTGCAACGCGGAGTGGCGCAGCTCACGCTGCCGGGTGCGGGTGCCGATCGCCTCTACACACCCGCGCTGATCTCGGCGGTAGCACTTCAGGACGTGCCGGCCGGATCGCCGGGAAGTCGGTTGGCGACCACCGGTCTCGTCGTCGCACTGGGGGCGGCAGTCGCCGCGTTGGTCCTGTTTCGCAGACAGCGTCAGTCGCGCAACCGTTCAGCGACTGCCGTCGGCGAGGAACTCGAGCAGCGAACGACGCCGTCCATGCGCGAGGATGCGCGTCGGGAGTGGGAGCAGTTGTGCGCGCACCTGTCGTCGCTGCTCGACGCGTGGGATGGCGACTGCCGGGCCGCACGCGCGCTAGGCCGCGACGCCGCCAGCACCGATCCCCTCTGGAGCACCTCGCCCCCAATCGGTCGCCGTCTCACGGCCTCGCTTCCTGTGCTGGAGGACGAGATCGCTGTGACGCCGGAACTGTGCCGGGATGTCGCGCGTCATGCCGTTGCGCTGCTAGATGGGCGCACCTCAGCCGAAGACGTGATCATGGCGGCGTGTCGTCGTGAGCTGCAGCGTTGGGACGACAGGCTGCGCGGCGGCGCGGCGCCGGTCAGCGAGTACCTCCA
>JBEBIR010000838.1:0-1812 GCA_040080315.1 Gemmatimonas sp. | reverse complement strand
CCGCTGCCCACGTCGCCCTGCAGCAGTCGGTGCATGCGACGCGCACTGCTCATGTCCACCACGATCTCGCGAATGGCGCGCACCTGCGCCCCGGTCAGTGTGAACGGCAGCACGGCGCGCAATTGCGATGTCAGCTCGCGTTTGTTGACAAACGCCGTGCCGACGCGCGTACTGCGCGCCAACTGGTTGGCGCGTCGATGGAGAATCTGCACGTACAGCAGTTCCTCGAACGCCAGGCGCGAGCGACCGGCCAACGCCTCGACGACCGATGCCGGACGGTGCACCATGCGCAACGCATCGGGCAGCGTTGGCACACCCGCGTCCTCGAGCATCGCGGATGGCAACACCTCATGCACGAGCGGCAAGAGTGCATCGAGATGCTGCTGCACCAAGGCGCGAAGCACACGCACCGACAGCCCTTCGGTACTGGGGTACACCGCCAACACGCGACCTTCCGCCGTGCCTTCTTCATCGGGCCCGAGGTTGACGAACTCTCGCGGCTGCAGTCGTCGACCGTGAAAGAAGCGCACGGGGCCGGTGCACAACAGCCAATCGCCCTTGTTGATACTCCGGTCAAGAAACGGCTGCCCGGGCCAGGCGATTTCCAGCATGCCACTGGCGTCCTGCAGCACGGCCTGAAACACGCGCAGTCCCTTTCGCGTGGGCAGCACGCCTTTGGCGATCACCTGACCAAGAATCGTGACGTCGGTACCGACGCTCACGCTCGAAATACGTGCGACCGTACTGGCGTCCTCGTATCGATGCGGCACGTGCCGCAGCAGATCGCCGGCCACGGTGATGCCCAGTCGCGCCAACATCTCGCCGCGCGCCGGTCCAACGCCCTTCAAGTACGTCACCGGCATGTCCAGCGAGAGGCGCGGCGCCGAGCGTGCCGGCGGACGGCGCCGCGGATCGCGATCACCGGGATTGTTGCCCCCGGTTCCCGAACCGCGCACGTCGGACATCACGCGTCTACCAGGTCCCGCGCATACGCCCCCGCGTCGAACCGCGCGAGGTCACCGATCTGCTCGCCAATACCGACGAACTTGACGGGCACGTTGAGGGCTTCGTGCACCGCAACGACAATACCGCCTTTGGCCGTCCCGTCGAGTTTCGTGACGACCAATCCGGTCACCGGAACGGCGGCTGAAAACGTGCGGGCCTGGGCCAGCGCGTTCTGGCCGATCGTGCCATCGAGCACGAGCAGGACTTCGTGCGGAGCGTCGGGGAGTCGCTTGGCAATCACGCGATGAATCTTGCGCAGCTCCGTCATCAGATCGTCACTGGTGTGCAATCGTCCAGCTGTGTCGACAATAACGATGTCCGAGCCGCGGGTCATTCCGGCGTCGACCGCATCGTACGCCACCGATGCCGGGTCGGACCCCGGCGCTCCACCAACGAAGTCGACTCCGGCGCGCTGTGCCCACACGCGCAACTGATCGATCGCACCAGCACGAAACGTGTCGGCTGCTCCCAGCAACACGGACCGTCCCTCGGCCTTGAATTGCGCGGACAACTTGCCGATGAACGTGGTCTTGCCGGCGCCGTTCACACCGATGATGAGGAGGACGGTGGGTCCGGTCGGTGCCAGGTACAGCGATGGATCGGCGTTGCCCGCGCGCAGCGCGGCCTCCACACCGTTGGCCAGCGCGTTCCGGAACTCCTCGTCGGTTTTCACATCGCCGCGCTTGGCGAGTCGCTCGACCTCGGCGACCAATGCCAGCGAGGTGGTGACGCCAAAGTCCGATTCGATCAGCAGCGTCTCGAGCGCTTCCAGCGAACCCTGATCGACTCCTCCGCGCAGCAAGACAC
>JBEBIR010000837.1:0-1813 GCA_040080315.1 Gemmatimonas sp. | reverse complement strand
GTCGATGGCGTGACCACTACTGAACCAAGCAGCCGATCGGCGCGGAACAGTGACGACACGACGATGCGCGACGAATCGTTCTGCGTGGTGTCGACGTCGAACGCCTCAATCGTTACCGGCGCGCTGCCCTTCCACCCGGTGGTGTCCAGCGGCAGCACCAGCACAACTGAATCAACAGTCGTAATACCCTCAGCCGTACCGGTTTTGTTGGGAAGGTACGTGGACGGCAGCACGTCAAATCGCAGCACCCCACGGGTCACCAGGGTGTCCGGACGATTGGCCAGCAGCAGCGTGGCCGAGAGTCCAAGCTCGGGATAGCCACCAAGCGTGGTGTCGAGAATGACCGCGTCGACAATCGTGTCCTTGAACGCCGTGGGCTTACTGGGGCAGAGCGACGGACAGGCGTCGCCGCCACTGAACGTCTCGGTGCACGCCGACGCGCCGGCGACCAGCACGGACGCGAGCACCAGCGTGAAGCGAGATCGGATCGCATGTTGCAGCGAAGGCCAGCGATTCTTCATGAATGACGTGGGAGTGAAACGCTCAGGCATGCTTGAGCGATGCAGGCGTGAATGGTGCAGGAAGCAACTCGGCCAGCGACCAGCGCGACGCGCGCCCGTCTGGAGCAATCGCCACAACGTCGAGATCCGGAGCGAATTCAACCAACGCCTGACGACAGATCCCGCACGGTGGTGTGGGTTCGTCTGCCGTCGACGTAATGACTACACGTGTGAACCGCCGCGCCCCAGCCGCGATGGCCGCGCCGAGCGCCACGCGTTCGGCACACATGCCCGCGGGATACGACGCATTCTCCACGTTGCAGCCAGTAAATACTCGACCATCGTCGGCCACCAACGCCGCGCCGACCGGGAACGCTGAATACGGACACCACGCGTTCGCGCGAGCCGCATCGGCCGCCGTGCGCAGCGACGCCAACTCCAACGCCGGAGGAATGGACATCTGCGTGGTACCCGCCAAACCGCCACTCGTCATGCGCGCAGCAACGCGGGCAGGAACGACGCGCCGCGACCGCGCCACGACAACCCGAACCAATCGGCCACGGTGGCGCCGAGGTCCGAGAAGGTGTCGCGCTCACCAACCGACCCACCTCGCACGCGTGCCCCGGCGACCAACAACGGCACGCGCTCGCGCGCGTGGTCGGTGGACGGCGTGGTGGGATCGTTTCCGTGGTCGGCGGTGATGAACAGCAAATCGTCCTCCCGAAGGGCATCTAGCAGGCTCGGCAGTACGCTATCGAAATCCTCAAGCGCCCGCTGGAACCCTCGGACATCGTTGCGATGCCCATACATCTGGTCGAAATCTACCAGATTTGCAAAGCAGAACCCACGCGACGGGCCAGAAATCCACTCCCGGACTGCGGTCACACCCTCGGCGTTGTCAGCGGTGTGCCTCGACGTGATGGCGCGCCCGGCAAACAGGTCATCCACCTTCCCCACCCCGGCCCTTGGCACGCCTGCCTCGGCGAGCACATCCAGCAGGGTCGTCCCGGTTGGCTGGATGGAGAAATCGCGACGATTGGCGGTACGCTTCCAGGCGCCAGGAGTTCCCTTGAATGGTCGGGCAATCACGCGGGACACGTCGTGTGGCGCCACCAGTTGGTCGCGGGCGACCTGACAGGCTCGGTAGAGCTCCTCAAGAGGTATCCACTCCTCGTGCGCCGCCACCTGAAAGACCGAATCGGCCGAGGTATACACGATCCAGGCGCCGGTCTGACTTTGCACCTCGGCGAAGTCGTCGATCACGGCCGTTCCGCTGGCCACCGTGTTCGCGATAACGGGTCGTCCGGTTGCCC
>JBEBIR010000836.1:0-1817 GCA_040080315.1 Gemmatimonas sp. | reverse complement strand
GCAAGCTCGACGAGCGCCTTCGCGAAGCCAGAAGCCCGCAGCCACTGCAGATCGTCGAGCGTGGCTTTCGTGCCCGGCAGGATCGCCACGTCTGCATCGTCCAGGTCCTGCGGTTTCTCCAAGAAGGCCAGCTCCACCGCCGGCTCGTGCGTCAGCGGATCGAAGTCGGTGAAATTGGCCATGCGTGGGAGCGCGATGACGCCGATACGCAAAGGGCGACCCTGATCGGCGGTGTTCGCCTTTTGCAGGCTTCGCCAAGCGCGGGCCGTCGTCCGACGGTCGTCGAGCGCGACGCTGTCCTCTTCGTCCAGTCCCAGCCTGTGGACGTACGGGATGATGCCCATGCACGGGCGTCGCACGCGGCGCTCGATCATCTGAATACCCGGTGTGAGGAGATCCTGATCGCCACGAAACTTGTTGATCACAAAGCCGCGGATGCGCTGCCGTTCTGACCGGTCGAGCAACAACATGGTCCCGATCAAGGACGCAAACACGCCGCCCTGGTCAATGTCGCCGACGAGCACGCACGAGGCATCAGCCGCTTCGGCCATCCGCATGTTCACGATGTCGTGCGCCTTGAGATTGATTTCTGCCGGAGAGCCGGCGCCTTCGATCACGATGATCTCGTGCGCGGCGGCTAGGGTCTGATAGCACTCGACAACGAGCGGAAACAGCTCTTCGACCCGCCGCTGGTGGTAGTCGCGCGCGGTCACCTGTCCCCAGACGCTCCCCTGGACGACGACCTGCGCGCTGGTGTCAGAGGTCGGCTTGATCAGAATGGGGTTCATCTCGACGGTCGCGGTCACGCGGCACGCCTCGGCCTGCAGCGCCTGCGCGCGACCAATTTCACGTCCGTCCACAGTCGCCGCGGAGTTCAGCGCCATGTTCTGTGCCTTGAACGGCGCCACGCGGTAGCCGCGATTCGACAGAATGCGGCCCAACGCCGCCACCACGAGCGACTTCCCCACGTGTGACGCGGTACCGAGCACCATCAGCGCGCGCGCGGCCATCAGCGCCCCCGACCCGCGGTCTCGGACAGCTGCGCCAACGCCTGCGCTCGAATCGTGTCGGTGCCCCCGTACCGCTCGAAGTGCAACGCCTCGGCGAGCGGCACGCGATGCTCCCAGCCGCGCGACGCGAGCTCCGGTTCAGGCTCGAACGCCGATACATAGCCGAGACACAAGTACCCGACGACGACCACGTGCGGCGGAATCGCGAGAATCCGGCGGATCGCATCCACATCGAGGATGCTGATCCAACCCACCCCCACGCCTTCCGCGCGCGCGGCGAGCCAGCAGTTCTGAATCGCACACACGGCCGAATACATCGCCATCTCCGGCATCGTCTGCCGACCCAGGCCATGGCCGCGCACGATCGTGGGATCGCAGGTCACGCAGACGTTGACCGCGGCATCAACGATCGCTTCGAGTTTCAATCGATCGTAGAGATCCCGGCGTTCGCCCACGTACGCGTCGGCCGCGCGGCGGTTCGCCGCGTCGAACTGCTCGCGCACGTCACGACGCACACCGGCGTCGGCGATGACGATGAACTCCCAGGGCTGCATCAATCCGACGGACGGCGCGTGATGAGCCGCATCGAGGATCCGCGACAACACGTCGGCCGGGAGCGGCTCCGCGACGAACCGCGACCGGACATCTCGACGCTCGTAGATCGCGCGGTACACGCCGTGTCGCTCCTCGTCGGTGAACCGGTGAGATGTGGCGACCGTGGGAGTCTTCATTGCGTCACCATGCGCGTGACCACTTGGCGCCGGGCTTCGTGTCATCGCGAAGCCCCGCGTTCACGCCCGCCTGTTT
>JBEBIR010000835.1:0-1818 GCA_040080315.1 Gemmatimonas sp. | reverse complement strand
CGGCGCCTTCGTCACGCTGATGCCGGCGCTCTTTCTCGGGTGCAGCTACATCCTGCAACCGCGATTCAATGCCGAGGCGTTTATCGAGGCCGTTGAGCGTGAGCGGGTGACGCATGTAATGATGGTGCCATCGCAGATCATCGCGTTGCTGAATGCGCCCAACTTCTCGCCATCGAGGCTGGCGTCGCTGGAAATGCTCTGCTCAGTTGGCGCACCATTGCACACGGAACACAAGGTCCGTCTCACGTCGGCATTGCCGAATGTGTTCTATGAACTCTACGGACTCACGGAAGGCGTGATTGTCATCCTCGACAAGCATGACGTCGCGCGAAAGATGGGGTCGGTGGGTATTCCGACGCCGTTCTTCGAAACGCGCGTGGTGGGCGAGGATGGACACGATCTGCCTCCGCACCAGACCGGCGAGATCGTCGGCCGCAGCCCGATGTTGATGGCGGGCTACTACGGGCGCCCTGATCTCACCGCGCAGGCGATCGTGAACGGATGGATGCAGACCGGTGATATGGGATATCTCGACGAGGATGGGTACTTGTACCTCGTGGATCGCAAGAAGGACCTCATTATCTCCGGCGGGGTGAACGTGTACCCGCGCGATATCGAAGAGGTTGTGGTCACGCATCCCGATGTGCTCGACGTTGCCGTGTTTGGCATCCCGAGTGACAAGTGGGGTGAGGCCCCGCTGGGGGTAGTGGTGTTGCGTCCAGGCGCTGCCGTGACGGCGAGCGCGCTGAGGCGTTGGGTGAACGAGCGGGTGGGCGCGCGCTACCAGCAGCTGTCCGACGTGATCATCGTCGATGAATTTCCGCGCAACGCGGCGGGGAAGACCCTCAAGCGCGTGATGCGGGATGAATTCTGGAAGGACCGGTCGGCGCAGCTGTGAGATCACCCGGCGTGGCGAGTACGAAGGAAGGTGGCCAATTTGCCGCCAACCTGCCTCGGCGCCAACGTTATGGTCGCCACTCGACGTAGATCTCGGTCACCGAGCGCGGCGACAGCATCTGCCCCCTCCATCTCTCCACCGACAGCCGTCTTCACGGCCGTCTCCCCGGAGCCCTTCGTGAGAGCGTTTCGCACCCTCCTCGGCATAACGGCGCTGGTCGCCGGATCGCTTGAGGCTCAGCAGTCTTCCCGCACGCAGCCGGTGACGGGCTTGCGCGACAACTCCACGGGCTATCATGCCTTGGTCGGTGCGCGCGTGGTCACGGCTCCGGGCCAAGTGCTCACCAACGCCACGATCGTCGTCCGGAACGGGCTCATCACCGCCGTCGGCGCCGGGATGACCCCGCCGGCCGGTGCCCGCGTGTGGGACCTCAAGGGTCTCACCGTCTATCCCGGCTTCATCGACGCGTCCGCCGACCTGGGCGGCGACGCGCCTCCGCAGGGCGGCGATGTCGGGCCCACGCATTGGAACCCACAGGTCCGCGCGTGGTTCAGTACGACGTCGAATTTCAAGGACGACTCCACACGTCGCGTCGCGCTCCGCTCGCTCGGCTTCGGCACCGCCCTCGCGGTACCACGCCAGGGGATTTTCCGCGGCACTGCGTCGGTGGTGACACTCAGCGACGACGGCATTCGCGATCGCGTGTTGCGTCCCGACCTCGCGCAGGCCATCGGCTTCCAGCGTTCCTTCGCCCTTGGCGGCATGTACCCGAACTCCGCGATGGGCACGATCGCCCTCATGAAGCAGACCTTCATGGACGCGGAGTGGTATACCCGCGCGTGGGGCGCGTACGAAACGAGCGGACGCTCGTTGCTGCCGCCGGAAACGAGTGAAGCGCTCGCCGCCCTCGGCAAGGTGGT
>JBEBIR010000834.1:0-1824 GCA_040080315.1 Gemmatimonas sp. | reverse complement strand
TGCGCATTCTGGCGCGTGAAGCGAGCGGGTATCACAGCATCGAAACGCTGTTTCAGCAATTGGAATTGCACGATGTGGTGACGGTGCGCTGCGGTGTGAACACGCGCGCGCTGGCCTGCGAAGGACCGTCGATGCCGGTTGGGGGACTGGGTCCGGTGGAACAGAATCTGGCGTGGCGCGCGGCCGATCTTTACACGCGCGCCGCAGCGTGGGACACCGGATGGGATATCTCCATCCACAAGCAGATTCCAGTGGGCGGCGGGTTGGGCGGTGGCAGTTCCGATGCTGCCGCGGTGCTGCGCGCGATGAACGCGATGAGTCCGACGCCGCTGGGTGCGGAGCGCCTGCTCGAACTGGGCGGGATGCTGGGCGCAGACGTGCCGTTCTTCGTCTCGGGTGCGTCGCGGGCGTGGGCCTGGGGTCGCGGTGATCGCTTGATGGTCCTGCCCGCGTTGCCGGTCGTCGGCGTGCTGTTGTTCCCGTTTGCTGACGGGGTTCACACCGGTGCAGCGTATGCCGCGTTCGACGCGCTGCGAATGTCCAAGGCCGAGGTCGTGTCGGCGCGCGCCTATGACGCGGACGTCTTTTCGAGTTGGGAGCAGATCGCGAAGATCGCCGAGAACGACTTCGAGCGAGTCGTGCCGGCGATGCACGCCGGCGTGTCCGCGCTGCTGCCAACGGTGAAGGCGGCGGCCGGCGCGATGCGAGAACCACCGACCACGCGCATCGGCATGCTAAGTGGTAGTGGCGCGACGTGCTTCGTGTTATTCACCGACGGCGCCCTAAGCCTGCCCGGCACGGAGCCGGTGCTCACCTCCACCCGTTAGCCGTTTCACTTCCTGCACGCGAGCAGACATGTCCGCTACCTTCGATCGCCGACCATTGTATCGCATCGGACTGGCGTTGCTGGTCTGTCCGCTGCTGATCGCGCCGCTGGCCGTGTGTGCGCAGGCGCCTGCACCGGTCCTCGGTCCATCCCTGGGCACGACCGGCACGTTCCGTCAGCATGCGAACTTCCCGTCTCGCCATGTCGACCGTCGCACCATCGACGTGTGGCTGCCACCCGACTACCTGTCCGACAACAAGCACTATCCGGTGCTGTACGTGCACGATGGACAGAACGCGTTCAACCCGGCGACCTCGTTTGGTGGCATCGACTGGGGCCTCGATGAAACGATGACGCGCTTGATTGAAGACAAGCGCATTCGTCCTGCCATCGTCGTCGCCATCTGGAATACGCCAAAGCGATTTCAGGAGTACATGCCGCGCAAAGCGTTGCGCGGGGATTCCGCGATTGCCACCGGCCGCACGGCGACCGAGACGACACCGGGTCCATCGTTGTCCGATGCTTACCTTCGCTTTCTCACGACGGAAGTCAAACCCTTCATCGATCGGACGTATCGCACCAAGCCGCAGCGTGAGCACACGTTGCTGATGGGTGCAAGCATGGGCGGCCTCATCTCGCTGTATGCGATCAGCGAATTGCCGGGCATTTTCGGCGGCGCCGCCTGTCTCTCCACGCATTGGCCAGCGGGCGACGGCGCGATGGTGGAATACTTCCGTCGATCGGTGCCCAAGCCCAGCGAGCATCGCCTGTACTTTGACCATGGCACCGTCGCCCTCGACACGCTGTATGCGCCGTATCAGGCGCGCGTGGATGAGATTGTGCGCGCGGCACGCTACGTCGACGGTGAGCATTTCCTGTCGCGGGTGTTCGAAGGCGCCGATCATTCCGAACGCGCGTGGCGCCAGCGCGTGGACGTTCCGCTGGAGTTCCTGCTGAAACGGTAGCCTGCGTTTCGGTCAGCGCCGCTGCGCGCGCGC
>JBEBIR010000833.1:0-1825 GCA_040080315.1 Gemmatimonas sp. | reverse complement strand
ACCTCAAAACGCCTTGAACTCGTCAAAAGGCTGACGGCACGAACGGCACACGTGAATCGCCTTGCACGCGGTGCTGCCGAACTCACTCTGCAATCGCGTGTCGCTGCTCCCGCAAAACGGGCACGCCACCGGCACTCGCGCCCGTGTCAGGGTGAGCAGCCCTTGCGGTTCCGCGGTGCCCGGCGGTGCAATGCCATAGGCGCGCAGCTTCTCGCGCGCCTCGGGGCCAATCCAGTCCGTCGTCCACGCGGGCGCGAACACGGTATCAACCATCACCTCGCGCACCCCGTGCGCGATGAGCGCGCTCCGAATGTCATCCTCAATCTCGCGCATCGCCGGACAACCGGAATACGTCGGGGTTACGGTCACGCGCACCACGTCACCGTCCACCACCACGTCACGCACGATGCCGAGCTCCACGACGCTGATCACCGGCACTTCGGGGTCCTTCACCTCACCGAGGATCTCGAACACCGTCTCGCGCGTGATCGACGAGCTCATGGCGTATGCCGACGATCGCTCACCACGTGGCGCCCGGATGTGAACGGGCGACGATCTGCATTTCCGCCAGCAGGTGGCCGAGATGCTCCGTGTGTCGACCGCTCCGACCTCCACGACGCATGGGGCCGTCGGCCGGCACCGTGAGTGTCGCACGCTGCATCACGTCGGCCACCATGGTGCGCCAGCGCGCGCGAATGGCCTCGTGATCCACGACTATGCCCTGCGCCGCCAGCGCCGCGTCAACGACATCGTGCTCGAACAGTTCACCGGTGTAACGCCACAGTTCGTCAAGCGCCTGCTGCGCGCGCGCGTGGCTCTCTTCGGTACCGTCGCCCAGACGCACCACCCACTCGCTGCTGTGACGCAGGTGATACTTGTCTTCCTTGAGACACTTGGCGGCGATGGCGGCCAAACGCGCCTCGTTGACGCGTGACAGTGCATCCAGCAGCAACACACTGTACGCGTCGAACAGAAACTGCCGCACCATCGTGAACCCAAAATCTCCCTTGGGCAACTCGACGAGCAGCGCGTTGCGGAATTCCACACCTTCCCGAAAGTACGCCAGCGCGTCTTCGTTGCGTCCCTTAGCCTCCACGGTGCCGGCCAGTGCCAGCAACGCGCTCGCATGCCCGATGAAATCCAGCGCGATGTTCGAGAGCGCGATGTCCTCTTCGAGAATGGGACCATGCCCACACCACTCCGACATGCGATGACCCAACACCAGTCGATCGTCGCCCAGCCGCAATAAGTATTCGAACAGCGGATTCTCAACTGGTGATGAACGCACACCAGCCACCAACGGGCGCGCGGGCGTGGCCGGATCGCTCAAAAGACGCGCACCCCGCGCGGAACCTTGTAGAACTGCGGGTGCCGATAGGCCTTCTCGTTGCCAGGATCGAAGAATGGACCAGCGTCCGACGGCGCCGATGCGGTAATCGCCACACTCGGCACCACCCACAGATTCACCGCTTCGCCCCGACGCGCATACACGTCGCGGGCATTCTGCAGCGCCTGCTCGGCATCAGCGGCATGCACGCTGCCGGCATGTGCAAAGGCTTCACCGTGCGCGCCCTGCGTGAACACTTCCCACAGCGGCCCCTGACCGTCGTCGATTCGCGTGGAGGACATTACGCAGCCTCCGTCGCTCGGCGGTCGTGTTTGGCCGCATAGGCCGCGGCCGCCGCTCGCACCCACCCACCGTCGACATGCGCCGCGCGACGCGCGTCGAGGCGTTCCCGATTGCACTGACCGTTCCCGGCGATCACCTCGAAGAACTCGGCCCAGTCAATCGCGCCGAACTCCCAGTTCTCCGTCGCGTCATCGA
>JBEBIR010000122.1:0-8477 GCA_040080315.1 Gemmatimonas sp. | reverse complement strand
GAAAGCTGCGGGCACGTACAAGCGGCTCAACCACCTCGAGTCGCCGCAAGGGGCGCGCGTGCAGATGGAAGGGCGCGGCGAGGTGATCGTGCTCTCGTCCAACAACTACCTCGGGCTCGCCAACGAACCATCGGTGGTCGCGGCCGGCGTTGACGCGTTGCATCGATTCGGAGCGGGGACCGCCTCCGTGCGCTTCATCTGCGGCACGTTCACCATCCATCGTGAGCTCGAAAGCGCCATCGCGGGGTTTGTCGGAACCGAGGCCTCGCTTTCATATGTATCGGCGTGGCATGCGAACGAGGCGTTGACGCCCAGCATTGCGCGCGAAGGCGACTTTGTGGTGAGCGACGCGCTCAACCATGCCTCGATCATCGACTCGGTGCGTCTGGCCAAGGCCATCACCAAGTGCACCACGGCTGTGTACCAGCACGCCGACATGGATGATCTGCGCGAGAAGCTGCGCAGCGCGAAGGACGCGAAGCGTCGCATCATCTGGACCGACGGCATCTTTTCCATGGAAGGGGCCATCGCGAAGCTGCCCGAGATCCTGCAGCTGGCGCGTGAGCACGACGCCATCGTCATCGTGGACGATTCGCACGCCACCGGTGTGCTGGGTAAAACGGGTCGCGGCACGGCCGAACATTTCGGTGTCATCGGCGAGGTCGACATCATTACCTCCACCCTCGGCAAGGCACTCGGCGGAGCCGCTGGCGGATTCATCGCCGGACCGGCGTCGCTCTGCGACATGATGACGCAACGCTCGCGTCCGCAGTTGTTCTCGAATGCGCTGCCGCCGACGGTGGCCGCGAGTTCGCTGGCCGCCATTCAGTTCACGGTGGCGCACCCGGAACGCGTGTCACGACTGCGTGAGAACACGGCGTACTTTCGCGCCGCGATTCAGGAGGCCGGATTCAATCCGTTGCCGGGCGAGACGCCCATCGTGCCGATCATCGTGGGAGAAACGGCGTTGGCGATCACGATGAGCGACATGCTGCTCGAACGCGGGGTGTTCGTCACCGGATTCGGTTTCCCCGTCGTTCCACGCGGACAAGCACGATTGCGCTGTCAGATCTCGGCCGCGCACACCCGCGATGATCTGGATGCCGTCGTGGCGGCATTCAAAGAAGTGGGGAAACTCAGTACTTAGTACTCAGTACTTAGTACTGAGTACCGCAGCTCCAGCTCTTTGGCCTTGCTGATTCCTACGCGCGGACCCACGATGACCGCGTGTTCAGGAATTGACTCGCCGGCGTGAATTGTCAGCGCGCGGCCTTCGCTGAGTGATGTACCGTCAAAGATGCGAGTGATGCCGAGCGCGGCGCACAGTTTGCCTGGTCCATCGCAGAGTTGCTTGTCATGTCGCGCCTTTGGGCGCCGGGCGCGCATGCGATCAATGCCTTCCAGCGGTTCGAGCGCGCGGATGAGGACCGCACTGCCAAATCCTTCCTCGCGGGTGACGGCGTTGACGCACCAGTGCATGCCGTAGATGAAATACACATACGCGGTGCCCGGCGGGCCAAACAGATGCCAGGTGCGCGCGGTGCGTCCGGCGACCGCGTGACAGGCCGCGTCGTGCGGGCCGAGGTAGGCTTCGGTCTCGATGATGCGTCCGGAGACTGCACCGTCGGCGTCGACTAGCCGTAGCACGGCTCCCAACAGCTCGCGAGCTACCACGGCCGGGTCGCGATCGTAGAACGCGGTCGGCAGTGGTTGCCCGATCGCGGGTTTCGGCGTGCCCGTGAATGCCGAACGCCGCCCTGAGGCGGCGTTCGGGTTTTCGGTGTCCACAGGCGGTCCCTAGCGCTTGGCCGCCTTCTTGGCCGGCGCTTTCTTGGTGGCCGCCTTGGCCGGTGTCTTGGCAACGACCTTCGCGACCCCTTTGGCCGGAGTTTTGGCCGCGGCCTTGGCGGGAGGCTTGGTTTTCGGAGCGGTCTTGGCGGCCTTCTTGGCCGGTGTTTTGGACGCTCCCTTGGCCGGAGCCTCGTCGGAGGCCTTTCCAGCCACCTTGGCACCCTTCGGCGCCGCCTTGCCCCCTGTGTCGGGCGCCTGCTCGACGCCAGAACCAGCCAATTCTGCCATTGGCTCCGTGACCACCAGCGGGGCGACCGGCGTGCCGTTCGCCGCGCTGGCTGACTGACCCACCACCCCAACCATCAACAGTTCCGGCGGAGGTCCTGCGGGTCCCTTGCCACCCCGACCGCCCATTCCGCCACGACCGCCGATCCCGCGGGCACCCATCCCGCGCGGCGCCTGCGGCAACAGCGCGTTGGCTGCGGCCGTGACCGCCTTTTGCGCGTCATCGACCGACTTGAGCTGCTCCACGATGGACGCCGCTTCAGCCGCACGCGCGACCTCGAAATCGTTCCCGCGGCGACGCAGATCGATCATGTTGGCGTCGTGCGCATCCTGCAGCACCCGCTCAAAATTGCGCGCGCTGAGTGATTCACTGTTGCGACCCAACAACGCGAACGCCCGCTCGCGGGCCGCACTCGCACTGGTGGACTCGTCGCCGCTCACCAGCGACTCGACCGCGCGACGCACCAGATCGAACGCCTCACTGCGGGTGAGTCGCTCACCACTGGTGCCGATCGTGTCGGCAACCGACACGCCGAACGATGCGCCGCTGGTCACGACCGACGTTTCCGGCCGACCCGCCGGCACCTCGGTCGCTGCCGCAACAGCGGGCTCGCCATCACGCGGCACCCGCTCGTCGCGGCCGCGATCGCGTCCCCGACCGCGACGACTCCGGCCGCGTCCCGACCGATCTTCGCCTGACACGTCGGCGCTATCGGCACCATCGGCCTGTGGGACATCGGCGGACAGCACCGGCTCGCTGATTGCAACGTCGGGTGCCGCCCCCTCGACTCGCTCCGCGTCGACGACACTCTCGTCGCCGCCCTCGGTGCGCTCTCCACGATCACGATCGCGCCCGCGCCCACGACGGCCGCGCCGACCGCGCCGATCATCCCGTTCGCGTTCGACGCTGTCACGTCGCGCTTCCGCATCGGCGCTTGCCGCGTCGGATGTCACGACCACGATCGCGTCACCACTCGGCACGTCGACTTCCAACTGTCCGCTGTCGAGCTTCGTGACCCTGAGTAGTCCCTTGTGCGCCGCATCCTGCACAAAGCGCGAGAACTTCGGCATGCCCAGGTTCTTCTCGTCAAAGGACGAGTCGATTTCCTGCATGACCTGCTTGAGACGATCGGAGCGCATGACGTCGCCGTTGCGCTTCATGCGCAGCACCGCTTCGGTCACGAGCTGCCACGGGTCCCATCGGGTGGTCTCGTCGTCGCCCGACTTCACGAGTCCGGCCAGGGCGTTGTACGAGTAGTACTCGTCGCAGTTCATCACCAGCAGATCGCTGGATGATTCGCGAATGCCCACGCCGATGACGTACTTGCCGTACTCCTTGAGCTTGATGACCATGCTCGAGAAATCGGAGTCGCCGGAGAGCAGCACGAACGTGCCGATTTCCGGGCGCGTGAAGACGAGTTCGAGCGCATCGATGGCCAGACGAATGTCGGTCGCGTTCTTCTTCGCGGTGCCATAAGCGGGCGCGAAAATGAGATCGATCGAGGCTTCGGTGAGCGGCACGATGTACTGCGGATAGCGGCGCCAGTCGGCATACGCGCGACGCACGGCGACCTTGCCCTTGATGATGTCGGAGGAGAGGAGCGTCTTGAGCTCCTGCTGCAGATCCGACCGGATGCCCATGGTGACGTTGTCAAAGTCAATGAGCATGGCCGCATTCGGCGCATGGGCCGGCGGCGCTGCATTGGACGATGTCACGGGCGAGACGGCCTGCGGACCGCGATGGAATGGAGCGATAATGCGGGACGGTGCGGGCGCGCCCGACCGTGGGAGATGTCGACTCATGTCCTAACCTGAATGCGTAACGGTGTGATCGAGCGCAATTGCGCGAGAGAGTTCTCGTCGACGGACCTTACCGCTTCCCGTCATGGGGAAGCCATCGAAGAACCGGACGAGATCGGGAACCTTGTATGCCGCCATCGTCTCCTGCGCGAATCGCTTGATCTCGCTGCCGGTGATGACGGCGCCCTCGACGGGCACGATGCACGCGCAGATCTGTTCACCCAGCACATCGTGGGGGACACCGATCACGCACACATCGTCAACAGCGGGGTGCGCGCGCAGACGGTCTTCAAGTTCGCGCGGATAGAGCTGGATGCCCCCGCGTGAGATCGTCTCCTGGCGCCTCCCGAGAATCTTCACGTACCCGTCTTCATCGATGATCCCCAGATCACCGGTGAGAAAGAATCCTTCCGACGTATGGACCTTGGCGGTCTCGGTCGGCATGCGCAGATACCCGCGCATGAGATTCGATCCGCGGACGGCGATCTCGCCGACCGCTTCAGGGCCGTGCAATACACCCGTCATGATGTCCACCGCCATGACCTCAACGCCTGGAAGGGCGCGACCCACGCTGCCAATGCGACGGTCGTCGCTATCGGCAAAGCGGGTGAGAGTCACGGTCGGACCGGTTTCTGTGAGCCCGTAGGCCACGAGTACGTCGCACCAGCGACGCACCCGACGCACGAGTTCCTCAGACACCGAGCTGCCGGCAATGATGCCGGTGCGCAGCGAGCGCAGACGTGACGGGTCGAACGCCTCCTCACGCATGAGAAGGTGAAACTGAGTGGGAACGCCGTGCAACACGGACACCTGGGAGCTCGCAATGAGCGACAGGACCGTCGCGGCGTCGAACGTTGGCTGAAGCACAAGTGTCGCGCCCGTCGCCATTGTCCCCACCATCATGCTCAACCCGAAGATCGCAAAGAACGGCACCGCAGCCAGCACGCGATCCTCGGGCGACAGCTCGAGCACCTCGACGGTCCGCACGGCATTCTCCACGACCGCGTGATGTGAGAGTCTCACACCCTTCGGCTTGCCCATCGTCCCCGACGTGTACACCACAGCGAGGTCCTGCGCATCATCCTGATCGGCGGGCGGCGGTACCGGGCGACCAGAGCCGCTCGAAACCAGATCTTCGAACTGGAAGATCCGGTCGTCGTACCAGAGATCCTCGTCACCGACCGTGACGACGTATTGCAAATCGGGCAAATCGCCCAACAAATCTTCGAACCGCTGCAGGTAGTCTACGCCACCCCACCGCTCGATCGTCACTACCGCGCTCGCTTCCGCGTGACGCAACTGGTAGCGCAGATCATGACTGCTCAGCTGTGGACTGACGGGCACCACTACCGCGCCCAACTTGGCCGCCGCGAGTAAGGCGACGATCCATTCGATACTGTTGGGCAGGTTGACCGCGATCCGGTCACCCGCACCCAACCCCAACTCGGACAGCGCGGCAGCGAGCGCGGACGCCTGCGCGTCGACATGTCCGTAACTCCAACTCCGATCACCTATCACCGCGAGAGCACGCGCGGGATGCTCCCGGGCACGCTGCTCGAATAGGGGTGCTAGGGACCACGACGTTGCCATTCCGCTCCAGGATCGACTCAACCGAACTTCCCTGTTTCTCTAAGAAAGTTCTGACAAACTTCGTAAATTATCCAAAATGAAGGAGATGCGAAAGGCGGGGCCGCCGGTGGCGAGCCCTGAATCTGACGGGAAACCGACCACTCCCGCGCCCCGTACGGACCCTGCTCGCATGCCACAGCGCATGCGGCGGCAGGCGCCGTTTCGGACGCGACTGTTCGCCACATTGCTGCTGTTTGCGGTGATCCCGACGATCGCCGTGAGTCTGTTGTGGACGGGAACGGCCAGTCGCGCATTGTCGTTGATGTCCGCCGGGTCGGCGTGGGAACGCATTGCGCGCAGTGGGGAGTCTGCCCTGTCCTCGGCGCGGACGGCTCCGCTTACCGCGGTGCAGCGGCAGGCACTCGACGCGCATGAGGCGGAACTTCGGCAATCGGTGGAGCTGGCCACGCGATTCGACTTCGTCGCCAACCGGACGATTCGCCTGATCGCTGTTGGTGCCTTGGTGGTGGTGGTGATGGTGGCGGTCGGTGCATCACGAGTGGCTGGGCATCTGAGTCGCCAACTCAGTCGACCGTTGGACGAACTGGTTGGATGGACACGACTCATTCGCGGTGGTCGCTCGATTCCCGAGCACACCCCACGGCGCGGCGCCCCTGAATTCGAGGTGCTCAGAACCAGCATGCGAACGATGGCGCAGGAATTGGACGCCGGACGTCAACGGGCGCTCGAGGCAGAGCGCGCCGAGGCATTCCGCGAGTCCGCGCGTCGATTTGCGCATGAACTCAAGAACCCGCTCACACCGATTCGCTTTGCGGTGGAGCGATTGCGTCGCACGGTGCCGGACGAACTGCGCGATACGGTCGACGTGTTGGCTGAGGAGTCGGCGCGACTGGACGCCATGGCGCGCAGTTTTGCCCAGTTTGGCCGACTCCCGGATGGTCCGGCAGCCGAGATCGATGTTGCGGAGTTGGTGTCCAAGAGCATACGCAACACGATTCCGGAGCGGCTGTCGGTCGATCTCCAGATCGCCGACAACTTGCCGCTGGTGATCGGCTATCACGAGGCGCTGGCGCGCGCGGTCACCAATGTGCTGGTGAATGCCGTGGAAGCGTGCCCGGCAGAGGGCCAGCTCACGATTCGGGTGACGCGCGTGCATCATGACGCTGGCGATTCAGTCGTCATCGCCGTGCGCGACACCGGACATGGCATCGCGGCGGACGCGCTATCGCACATGTTTGATCCGTACGTGACGACGAAGCCCGGTGGGACGGGTCTCGGTCTGGCGATTGCCAGACAAACCATGACCGCGCATGGCGGCGACATCGATGCCAGCAGCACCATTGGTTCAGGGACTGAGCTGCGATTACGACTACCGGTTACCGGAGCGGAGAAGGTCACATGATGCGACAAAGCAGCAACCGAGCCGAGGTGCAGCAGGCGATCCGTGACGCGCAGCAGGCAGTGCGCGAGGCGGCGCAAGACGCGCGCGCGGCAGCGCAGGACGCCAAAGCGGCGGCACAGGATGCACGCGCCGGGTCGCCTGACGCGCCCCGACCAGTGCAACCGCCCGGCACCATCATCATCCCAACCGACGGCGGTGGCGAGCCGGTGTCGATTCGCGTTGACGGCCAGGGCATTCACGTGACGCAGAGTGGCACCGAGACCGTGATTCCAATTCACGACATCGTCCCGCGCGGCGCCGTGCAGATGACTTATGCCGTGTTCGGATCACTGGCGATCATGGTGGTCGGCTATCCGTTGGCTCGCGCGTTTGCCCGCTGGCTCGACCGACGTGGCAGTGCCACGCGACTCTCGGGCGAGGTGCAGCAGCGTCTGGACGCGATGGATCGCAACATCGACACGGTTGCCGTGGAGCTTGAACGGGTGAGCGAAGGACAACGGTTCACGTCCAAATTGCTGGAACAGCGTCCTCTGGAGCATGCCCAGCGTATTGATCGTTGACGACGAGCCGAACATTCGGCGGATGGTCGGCGCGCTCCTGAGCGCCGAAGGCTACGACGTGCGCGATGCGGCGGACGGGAGCACCGGCCTCGCGCTCGCCGACGCATTGGAACCCGACGTGGCCTTGGTCGACCTGATGATGCCGGGTGATCTGGACGGCCTCGCGTTGCTGGGCAAACTGCGCGAGCGACGCCCCGACTTGCCGGTAGTCATGATGAGCGGGCGGGCTGCGCTTACCGACGCCGTGCGCGCGACCAAACTGGGGGCGTTCACGTTCCTCGAAAAGCCGCTGACGCCGGAGAGCGTGCTGCTCGCGCTCGGCTCTGCCTTCGAGTTGCGTCAGGCCCGGCGCGCGGCGCAGGCCTTGCGCGAAGATCTCGGCATCTCGGGAGAGATGATCGGCGATTCGCCGGTGCTGCGCGATGTGCGCGCGTTGATCGCGCGGGTCGGCCCAACCGATGCGCGCGTGCTGATCACGGGCGAGTCAGGCACGGGAAAGGAGCTGGTGGCCGCGGCGTTGCATCTGGCCAGTCCGCGTCGTGAACACCCTTTCGTGCGCGTCAACTGTGCGGCCATTCCGCGCGACTTGGTCGAAAGCGAGATGTTCGGTCATGAGCGCGGTGCCTTCACCGGCGCAACCGATCGGCGCATTGGTCGATTCGAGCTGGCACACACCGGCACGCTGTTTCTGGATGAAGTCGGCGACCTGCATGCCGAGGCGCAGGCCAAGCTGCTGCGCGCCATCGAAGCGCGCGAGATTGAACGGGTGGGCGGCGGCAAGGCCATCAAGGTTGACGTGCGCATCCTCGCCGCCACCAACAAAGATCTCGCGCGCGCCGTCGCCGACGGTTCGTTTCGCGAGGATCTGTTCTTCCGACTGAACGTCATCCCGATCGCCATGCCTCCGCTGCGCGATCGTCCGGGGGACCTGCCGGCACTGGTGCGCCACTTCGCCGCGCGTCATCGCACGCGCACCGGTCGACCACTGGTCCGATGGACCGATGGCGCGGTGGCTGCTCTGGCTGGCTATCGCTGGCCCGGCAACGTGC
>JBEBIR010000832.1:0-1832 GCA_040080315.1 Gemmatimonas sp. | reverse complement strand
CGCCGTCCAAGGCCAGCGCGTTGCCGAAGGCCGGCAGCGGTCAGGATGGTGGCAAAGGGGCTGATGTGCGCAACATGCGCACGGAAGGGATCGCGTTCCCGTTCCCTGGGTATCTCAGCAACATCGTTCGGCAGATCACGCTGTCGTACAAGATGCCTCGTGGTGTTTCGGCCGCGCTGGTGGCCGAAGTGAAATTCATGATTCGACGCGATGGCTCGGTCGCGGACATCGAAGTGGTGAAATCGTCGGGTGATCGGTCGTTCGATCTCGAGGCCCGCGCCACCGTCGAGTCTGTCGGCACGGCGCGCAGTTTCGGTCCTTTACCTTCCGGGTGGACCGATGATGTGCTGATTGTCTACTTCACCTTCGACTATGCCCTTCGGCCCTGATGTCATACGCTAGCGTACGCGCCGTCGGGCGCGATCTCATTCGGCGCGGCGTGCTCGCGATACTCGCTGTGGCCTCCACCGCGATCGTGGTGGACGCTCAGGACCGTCAGCAGGGCGTGACACTGTCGCTCACACTGCGGCCCGGTCAGAAGACCGGGTTGCTGGTGCAGCCCATCAGCGGCGCCATGGGTGACTCGCTGTCGACCATGCTTGCCCGCGATCTGGACTACAGCGATCGCTTCACGATGATTGAGTCGTCGAGCATTGCGGCGCCTGCGGGGCCGGCGAACTACGCACTGTACGGGAAACTCGGCGCCGACGGCGTGGTGCAGGGGACGCTGCTGCCCTCGGGATGGCTGCGAATCGCCTTGCATGACGTGGCAAGAAAGGTCGTGGTCAACCAGAAGGACTTTGCGCTTCCGGTTCCGGCGGGATCACCGGCTTGGCGGCTGGCAGTCCACGGCGTGTCCGATGGGATCGTCGAGTGGATCACCGGACAGCGCGGCATTGCGCAGACCCGGATCGCGTTTTCACGCGACGGGCGGGTGTGGACAGTCGATAGTGATGGCGCAAATGTGATCCCGGTGACGGCCAGCGGGATGTCGGCGCAGTGGGTGCCGTCGGGTCGGGCGTTGGTCTACAGTGTGCTCGACGGCGGCCGCAATCCGCTGATGTTCGTCGACCTGAGCACCGGCGCGCAGCGCGTGCTTACATCGGCTCCCAACAGCAACGATGTCTCACCGGCCGTTTCTCCCGACGGACGCACCGTGGTTTTCGCGCGGGTTGGTGAGAACGGGACGGATCTGTACGCGGTGCCCATCGAGGGCGGTCAGCCGCGTCGGCTGACCATTGGACGGGGTCGCGCCAGCATGCAGCCCTCCTTCAGTCCGGACGGTCAGCGAATCACGTTCATGAGTGACCGCTCAGGGCCAAGCGATGTGTATATTAGCGATGTGGATGGCACGAACGCCGAAGTGCTGAATGCCGCCACGTATGGCGATCGCAGCAACCGCACGGGTCCGGACTGGTCGCCCGATGGTCGACTGATAGCCTTTCAGTCGCTCAACGGGAACACCAAGCAGATCATGACCATCAATCTGCTCGATCGAACGGTGCGCTCGGTCGCGTCGGAAGGTCGCAACGATGATCCCAGTTGGTCGCCGGATTCGCGGCATCTGGTGTTCACGTCCGATCGCAGTGGTGTGCGACAGTTGTGGGTGGTCGATGTCGAGTCTGGTCGTACGCGTCAACTGACGCGTGGATCGATGGCGCGACTGTCGGCCTGGTCACCGCGGTTGGTGTCGCCGTAGGTTCGCTTCGTTTTCCTTCACCTCCACCTTTGGAGTTTCTCGACATGATTCGTTCGTCTCGTCTGTTCGTGCTGCTGGCGGCCTCCGCGCTGGCGCTGGGCGCATGCAAGAAGAAGACGACACCCGTCGTGCC
>JBEBIR010000831.1:0-1833 GCA_040080315.1 Gemmatimonas sp. | reverse complement strand
TGTCCCTCCCGCACTCACGACCTGCTCTTGCTCAACCTTCACTCATCACGCACCGCCAAACCGCCCACGCAACAGCGAGCGCAGATCGATCACCGGTTCACCGCGCGGCGCCGGCAGCGCTGGCGGCATGTCCGTGCCGAGTGTCACGCGCTGCATGGTTTCGCGCACGCCGGGATCAAGAAACCGCGACAATTGTCCCATGGCATAGTCCGCGCCCGTGCGGCTCGGGTAGCTGTTCAACGGATAGGTGACGTACAACTGGTCGCGCGCCCGTGTCATCGCGACGTACAGCAGACGACGTTCTTCGTCGACTTCGTCCGCTTTGTCTGCCGTGCGCGCCATCGGGAAGATGCCGTCCGCGGCCCAGATGACGAACACGGCGTCCCACTCTTTCCCTTTCGCCGAGTGCGCGGTGGACAGGATGAGCGCGTCGGACTCGTCGTCGCCACCAACGGCGAGATCCTGCGTGTTGGCGGGCGGCTCAAGCGCGAGCGCGGACAGAAAGGTCGAGCGATCGGGATAGCCCGCAGCGATGACTTCCAACTGATCCAGATCGGCGAGACGCGGTGGCGCATCGTCGTAGGTGGCTTTCAGGATGGGGTCGTACAGTTGACGCACGAGGCGAATCGCCTCGGCCGGCGATTGCACGTTGACCCGACGCATGCCGTCCAGGAGGGCCGCCAGGGCCATCAGCCCCGGTCGGGCGCGCGACGCCGCGCGCACCGCGCCGATCGCCATTGGTTCCCATCCATGCTGGGCTAACTGATCGACGGCTGCGCGGGCGGTCGAATCACCGACACCGGGTAGGAGTCGCAGCAACCGATACCAACTCACTTCGTCCAGCGGATTCTCCAGCACACGCAGGAAGGCCAGCATGTCCTTGATATGCGCGGCCTCGAGGAACTTGAGTCCGCCCCACTTTTCGTACGGAATACGCCGGTTTGCCAACTCAATTTCGAGATCGGCCGACAAGTAGCCCGCGCGAAAGAGCACGGCCATCTCACGCAGCGGGATCCCTTCATCGTGCAACTCAAGAATGCGATCCACGACGAAGCGCGTCTGCTCGTGTTCGTCGCGCACCGTCACCAACCACGGTGGTTCGCCACCGGTGCGCTCGGTCCACAACTGTTTTGAATAGCGCTCGCGACTGCGCGAAATCAGCGCGTTGGTGGTATCGAGAATGGGCGGCACCGAGCGGTAGTTGCGCTCGAGGGTGACGATGTGCGTACCGGGAAACTGATGCGGGAAATCCAGAATATTGCGGATGGTGGCACCACGAAACGCGTAGATGCTTTGCGCATCGTCGCCGACAACCGTGATGCGGCCGTTGGTGCACAGCGCACGCAGAATCCGTGATTGCAGCGGATTCGTGTCCTGATACTCGTCCACCAGCACATGGTCATACAGTCCGCGAATCTGATCGGCGATCGGTGGCGCTTGTTCAAGCAACAAGGCCCACGACAGCAACAGGTCATCATAGTCCAGCAAATTCCGCTCGGCTTTGCGTCGCACGTAGTCGGCGAAGAGCGGCTCGATATCGCCGACCCAGGCGAGAAAGTGCGGCCACTGATCGCCCACGAGATCGACGATGGGTCGATCGGTGTTGACGTGGCGCGAATAGATGGTGAGCAGCGTTTCGGCGCGCGGGAATCGTGGTGCGGAGCGGGGCGCGTTCTGGGAGTCGGCGTAGCCGAGTGCGGCACGCGCGAGCCCCATCAGGTCGGCGGCGTCGCCTTGGTCAAGGATGGTGAAGTCGGCCGGGAGTCCGGCGGCCGGTCCGAATCGGCGGAGCAGGCGATGCGCGGTGCCGTGGAAGGTGCCGCCTTGTACCTG
>JBEBIR010000830.1:0-1833 GCA_040080315.1 Gemmatimonas sp. | reverse complement strand
ACCTCATAGATCTCGCGTTGCTCAGCCGTCGCGACTCCGAGAACAAACGTGCGCGTGATATCCGAGCAGTAGCCGTTGTTCACGGCTCCGAAGTCGACGAGCACCAAATCACCACGCGCGAGCGCTCGGTCGCCGGTGTGCGCGTGCGGGAGGGCCGATTGAGGTCCGCCGGCCACGATGGAAGCGAACGGAAAGTCCTCGCTCCCCTCGTCCCGCAAACAATGTTCGAGAATTCCAGCGACCTGCTTTTCCGTGAGACCCGGCCGAATTCGCGGGAGGGTGGCAGACAGCGCCCGCTCGGCGATTCCGATCGCTCGTTCGATACACGCGATTTCGCCAGGGTCTTTTCGCACTCGCAGCGCTTCCACCAGCTCAAGCATCGGCCGCCACTGACATCGCGAACCACTCTCGAGGAGACGCTGAAAATCCCGGTGGAGCAAATGGGCCGATTCAAATCCGACCCGTTCGCCTCCAGGCATCGCGCCGAGGACTGCCCAGAGTCCCGTCCACAAACTGGTCGGTTCGATGCGAATGGTGGCTGCTGTGGTCACTTCCTGCTCCACCTGCGTGGCATAGCGGAAGTCGGTGAACAGCACGCACCGCCTGGCGGTCACCAGCAGCTGCGCATTGCTCCCGGAGAAACCTGTCAGATATCGCACATTGGGCAGCGACGATACCAGGAGCCCATCGATGTCTGCGCGGGCCAGTGCGTCGCGCAGCGCGCTCAGGCGCGCGGGTCGAAAATCCGCCACCGTTACGCGGAGGCGGCCCGCAGCGCTCGCACGAGTCCACGCAGCGCGAATTCATAGCCTTCGGCGCCTAGTCCGCATACCAAGCCGATGGCCGACGACGCCAATAGCGAGTGACGACGCTCGGGTTCTCTGGCATAGATATTCGACAGATGAACCTCGACGAACGGCAGTGAGGTCGCCGCGAACGCATCGCGCAGTGCGAGACTCGAGTGCGTGTACGCCCCGGCGTTGACGACGACACCGTCTACCGTGCTTCGCCACCCGTGCACGATGTCGATCATCTCGCCTTCGCCGTTCGCCTGGGCGGCGATGATTGTCGCGCCCAGCGAAACGGCGACACGCGATACCTGCGCCTCGATATCCGCGAGCGTCGTCGTGCCGTAGATCGCCGGTTCGCGCGTTCCCAGCAAGTTCAGATTCGGACCGTTCAGCAGACCGATCTTCACTTATTGCCGAGCCCCTTGAGCCAAGCTGAGAACTGCGCCAGATCGTCCGTCACCGGCGCGTCTGGCGCGACCGGTGACTGGGATACCGGCGTAGGACGTCGCGTCGCGGGGTCCGGGAAGAACCGATCGAACGAAAACCCGGCGTTGCCCGTTCCGGACTGTGCACCGTGTGCGGGAAATGCGGCGTGGCCGATCACCGGCGTAATGGCCGGCGAGCGCAGCGGTGTTGTGCCATCGCGCGGCGCGCGGGCCTCAACGGTGGGCGAGAACGCCGGAGTCGAACGCGCGAACTCAAAGTCGAGCGCGCTTCCGGATTCAAGATCCGCTGCAGACAGTGGTGCGAATGCGTCAGCCAGCGCTTGCGCGGCCTCATCATCATGTCCGGACGGCTCGTTCCCGAACAACGCGGCCAATCCCTCGGGAGAGCTTTCAACGGCCGGCGTCGATTGCGGCGGCGTCCTTCGTGGCACGCGTCGCGCGGCGATCGCGGCAAACCACTCGCGCGCTGTTCGGCGCGGCATAAACGGTTCGTCGATTGCCGGCTGCGCGTACGGAGTGACCCACGCCGACACGGTTGGCGTCGCAAATGCTGGGGTACCGTATGCGGGTGTCGGCTCGGCGACATCCGGAGTCAT
>JBEBIR010000121.1:0-8512 GCA_040080315.1 Gemmatimonas sp. | reverse complement strand
ATAGATCCCAAGTTCCATGTGAGAAATATCACACAGTGTCCAGAGGGTGTTGTGGCCGCTGTCGGACGCAGGTAGTTAGCTTTCCCTGTGGACTATCGTGGCGAGATGCAGTTGGCGCTGGGAAGCGGTTTCGCCATCGAGCGGGAACTCGACGGCGCCGGCGCATCGCACGTTTTCGTCGCGGAAGAGTTGGCGCTGGGTCGGCGCGTCGTGATCAAGATGCTGCCCAAGTCGCTCACCAGTGGCGTCAACATTGAGCGGTTCCGGCGCGAGATCGCGGTCGCGGCCCGTCTGCAGCATCCGCATCTGGTGCCGCTCCTGACCGCAGGCGCGTTGACGAGTTCCGGCGTGCCGTGGTTTTCGATGCCCTATGTGGAAGGCGAGTCGCTTCGCGAACTGCTCGTCCGTCGCGGCGCCATGTCGGTCGGGACCGCCGCACGATTGATGCGCGAGATCGCACTGGCGCTGGCCTACGCACACGCCCGTGGCATCGTGCACCGCGATATCAAGCCGGAGAATGTGCTCCTCAGTGACGGTGTGGCGATGATCACCGACTTTGGCGTGGCGATGGCGGTGGACACGGCAATTGCCGAGGGCGCCAAAGGCGGACGTCGCCTGACCGGGAAGGACACGACGCTGGGCACTCCTGCGTATAGCGCGCCTGAGCAGATCGCGTCGGCCGGCGCCGTCGACCTGCGTGCGGATCTGTACTCCTTCGGTTGCGTCGCCTACGAGATGCTGACCGGGGCGCCGCCATTCGTGGGACGACACCTGCGCGACGTGCTGATCGCTCAGGTAAAGGAGCGGCCGGAACCGCTGGAACGACATCGAGCTGGCTTGCCGCCGGCCATCATGCAGATCGTCATGCGGTGTTTGGAGAAGGACCCGGCGGATCGTCCGGAATCGGCCAGCGAAATTGTTCGCGTCATCGATGGCCTGACCCTGACATCACTGAACGAGACGGGTGAGGTGCCAGCCGCGGCAAGTGACCGCGTTCGCGTGACGCCCGTGTCCTCGGCTGCCGTGGAACCGCCGCCACGATCCGCATGGGCCGTGCGTACGCCGCAGCTTGTCCTGGTGGCGGGCATACTTGCGGTCCTCCTAACGGCGATCCTGTTGTTGACCTGAGACCGGCCGTCGCCTCCCGTCTCCGGTCTCCCGTCTCCATATTCAACGCTCGGCCCGAGTTCACACGGTCGTCCCCTCCCCCTGCCCGCCCGACCCATGGCCATCAGTCTCAAAGTCAACGGCGCTGCGCGCACGCTCAATGTGCCGCCGGACATGCCACTCCTCTGGGCGCTTCGCGACGAGCTTAACCTCAAAGGCACCAAGTACGGATGCGGCATCGCGCGCTGTGGTGCCTGCACCGTTCACATTGACGGCGTCGCTACCCGGTCCTGCTCGACCCCGGTTTCACGCGCGGTTGGCAAAGAGGTCACGACGATCGAAGGATTGTCGCCGGATGGCGTACATGCGGTGCAGAAGGCCTGGGAGGAACTTGATGTGCCGCAGTGTGGGTACTGCCAGGCGGGACAGATCATGGCCGCGTCGGCCCTGCTGTCGCGAACACCCAGACCAACGGACGCCGACATCGACACGGCGATGAACACCAACCTGTGTCGCTGCGCCACCTACATTCGCATCAAGCAAGCGATTCATCGCGCGGCCGACATCAAGGCTGGCACGCCGATTCCCGCTTCCGGCGCCAACGCCGGCAAGCCCGGTTCCACTGACCAGCGCTGAGGAGCCGACGATGACGACCCGACCCGAGTCAACACTCACCGTCAATCGCCGCGGATTTCTCCGTGTCACAGCCCTTGCTGGCGGCGGCTTGTTGCTGGCCAGCTACGCGGATCCGCTGGAAGCGATCGAACGATGGGGCACCGCCCCCTCGCTCGCCGATCCGACGCTCAATGCGTTTGTGCGCATCACACCCGATGGCATCGTCACGATCACGGCGAAAAACCCGGAGATTGGTCAGGGTATCAAGACCATGCTCCCCATGTTGATCGCCGAAGAACTCGACGTTGACTGGGCCAGTGTGCGCATCGAACAGGGCGATCTGGATACCACGAAGTTTCAGGGACAGTCGGCGGGTGGAAGCAACGCGACTCCGAGCAACTGGCTTCCGATGCGGCGTGTCGGCGCTGCCGGACGTGCGATGCTGGTGGCGGCCGCCGCGCAGCAGTGGAGTGTGCCCGCGTCCGAACTGGAAACCGAAAAAGGCGTGGTGCATCACCGCAGCACCAAACGCACCGCGACCTATGGTTCGCTGGCGACCGCCGCGGCCGCGATGCCGACACCCGATCTGGCTACGATTCCGCTGAAGGATCCGAAACAATTCAAGCTGATCGGCACGCGGCAGAAGACGTACGACTTGCACGACATCGTCACCGGCAAGCCGATGTTCGGCATCGATGTGATGGTGCCAGGCATGAAGTACGCGACGTTCCTCAAGTGTCCCGTGTACGCGGGCAAGGTGAAGACCGCGAATCTCGAGGCCATCAAGGCGATGCCGGGCATCACGCACGCATTCGTCGTCGAGGGTGGCACGTCGCTGAACGGCCTGTTGGGTGGCGTCGCGATTGTGGGCGACAGTTGGTGGCTCACGCAGCAGGCGCGCAAGAAACTGATTGTCACCTGGGACGAAGGCGCCACGGCACAGCAAAGCAGCGCGGGCTTCGCGGCAAAGGCCGCCGAGCTGTCCATCCTTCCGCCGCAGCGTTCACTGCGCAAGGACGGCGATGTTGATGCCGCGTTGGCATCGGCGACGAAGGTGGTGAAGGCTGAATACGTCTATCCGTTCATCTCGCACGCGCCGCTCGAGCCGCAGAACTGCACGGCACATTTCAAGGACGGGAAGTGCGAGATCTGGGCGCCGTCGCAAACGCCCGAGGGCGGTCGCGCGCTCGTCGCCAGCACGCTGGGTATCAAGGCCGACCAGATCACGGTGCACATGATTCGCGCCGGCGGCGGCTTTGGGCGCCGTCTCTACAACGACTACATGGTTGAGGCGGCGTGGATCGCCAAGGAATCCGGCGTGCCGGTCAAGTTGCTGTGGACACGCGAAGACGACATGGCGCATGACTTCTATCGTCCGGGCGGATTCCACTATTTCACTGGCGGTGTCGACGCCAGCGGAAAGGTGGTCGCCTTCAAGGATCACTTTGTCAGCTTCGGCAGTGGCCAACAGTTCGCCGCCAGCGCCGACATGGGTCCCACGGAGTTTCCCGCGCGCTTCGTGCCGAACCTCGCGTACGATTCGTCGGTCATGCCGTTGGGCGTGCCCACGGGCGCGCTGCGCGCACCGCGCAGCAACGCGATGTCGTTCGCGTTTCAGGGCTTCATCGACGAACTCGCCGTGGCGGCGGGCAAGGATCCGCTGCAGTTCCGCATCGACTTGCTGAACAGCGAAATCCCGGCACCGGCGCCCGCGGCGGGTGCGCCAGCTGCGCCGCCGCAACAGGCCGCCTTTGACGCCGCGCGCATGCGTGGCGTGCTTGAGCAGCTGCGTGACGTTTCCGGTTGGGGCAAGACCACCCTGCCCAAGGGCACGGGCATGGGTGTCGCATTCTACTTCAGTCACCGCGGCTATTTCGCCGAAGTGGTGAAAGCCACCGTCAGCAAGGCGGGTGCGGTGACTGTCGACAAAGTGTGGGCCGTCGGCGACGTGGGCAGCGAGATCATCAATCCCAATCACGCGGAACAGCAAGTGCAGGGTGCCGCGATGGACGGCATCGGTCAGGCGTTCGCGCAAGAGATCACGTTCGTCAACGGCCGCGCGGAACAGTCCAACTTCAACACGTATCAACTGCTGCGTATGCGGCAGGCGCCGCCAATCGAAGTGCACTGGCGCAAGACCGCATTCGCGCCAACTGGTATTGGCGAGCCGGCATTGCCGCCGGTCATTCCCGCGCTGGTGAACGCGATCTACGCGGCGACCGGCAAGCGCGTGCGATCCATTCCATTGTCCAAGGTGGATCTCAAGTGGACGTGACCGCGCGCATCGCATGAGCATCCGCACCATCACAACGTCCCCGTTCGCCGACCAGCGACCGGGGACGTCGGGTTTGCGCAAGCGCACCACGCAGTTTGCGCAGCCGCACTATCTGGAGAATTTCGTCCAGGCCTTGTTTGACGTGGCGGCATTGCCCACGGGCAGTGCGTTGGTCGTCGGAGGCGACGGACGATACTTCAATCGTGAAGCAATTCACACAATCATCCGGATGGCCGCGGCCAACGGTGTGGCACGGGTGATCACGGGGCGTGGCGGTCTGTTGTCCACACCTGCGGCCTCGCATCTCATTCGTCTGCGTGCGCAGGGCGGGATGATCCTGTCGGCCAGCCACAATCCCGGTGGGCCCGACGGTGACTTCGGTCTCAAGTACAACGCCGGCAACGGCGGCCCGGCCCCGGAGTCGTTCACGAATGCGGTCGCCGAGCGCGCCTCCGCGCTCGTGTCGTATCGGATGATGGACCTGCCGACCTTCTCGATCGACACGCTGGGCGTGCAGACCCTCGGATCGATGGAGCTAGAGGTCGTTGATCCGGTAACCGAGTATGCGGCGCTGATGGAATCGCTGTTCGACTTCGAGGCGATTCGCGCGCTCTTCGCCAGCGGATTTCGCATGACGTTTGACGGCATGCATGCCATCACCGGACCGTACGCGCACGAGATTCTGGAACGCCGACTGGGCGCGCCCGCCGGCACGGTGATCAACGGCGTCCCGCTCACGGATTTCGGCGGCGGACATCCCGATCCGAACCTGACCTACGCGCATGACCTGGTGGACCAGCTGTTCGGTGACGACGCACCGGATTTCGGCGCCGCATCAGACGGTGACGGCGATCGCAACATGATACTGGGGCGTCGTTTCTTCGTGACGCCATCGGACAGTCTCGCGGTGCTGGCCGCAAATGCGACGCTCGTGCCGGGCTACGCGCGCGGCATCGCCGGCGTCGCGCGCTCCATGCCCACCAGTGGTGCGGTGGACGTCGTGGCGGAATCCTTGGGCATACCGTGTTTCGAAACCCCAACGGGATGGAAGTTTTTTGGCAATCTGCTGGACGCGGGACGCATCACGCTGTGCGGGGAGGAGAGTTTCGGCACCGGCTCCAATCACGTGCGCGAGAAGGACGGCCTGTGGGCGGTGCTGTTCTGGCTCAACATCGTGGCGGCTCGTGCGCAGTCGGTAGAAACCATTGTGCGCGAGCACTGGATGCGATTCGGTCGGAACTACTACACGCGGTACGACTACGAAGGCGTCCCGACCGATGCGGCCAACGGGGTCATGATGCATCTGCGTGGACAGATTCCCGCGTTGGCAGGTACGTCGTTAGCCGGGCGCCGGGTGCACAGCGCCGATGACTTCGCGTATCGAGATCCGATCGATGATTCGGTCAGCGCGCATCAGGGACTGCGCGTGTTGTTCGAGGACGGCGCGCGCATCGTGTACCGGCTGTCCGGCACCGGCACGGAGGGAGCCACGATTCGCGTGTACATCGAGTCGCGCGAAACTGACGTGACGCGGTTGGATATGCCCGTCGCCGACGCGTTGTCGCCGCTCGTGGAGGCGGCGATGCAACTGAGCGCCCTCGTGGTTCGTACCGGCCGCACCGCGCCGACCGTGATCACCTAGGAACAGACTACGGTCGAATTCGCAGCACTCGGCCCTGCGCGTTGTCCGTAACCACGTACACGAAGCCGTCTGGTCCCTGCTGCACATCACGGATCCGTTCCTTCAGGTCGCCGAGGTAGCGCTCCTCCTTCGTCACGCGACCGTCCCTCATCTCGAGTCGCACCAACGCGCCCGGGGTCATCGATCCGATCAGCAGGCTGCCTTTCCATCCCGGAATGGCATCGCCGGTATAATAGATCATTCCGGACGGTGCAATCACGGGATCCCAGTAGTAGACGGGCTGCTCCATGCCGTCCTTCGCGGTGCCTTCACCGATCTTCATCCCGTTGTAGTTGATGCCATACGTGATGACCGGCCAGCCGTAGTTCTTGCCCGCTTCCGGGTGATTGAGTTCATCACCACCGCGCGCTCCGTGCTCCATGGTCCAGAGTCTGCCCGTCGCGGGGTCGAGCGTCGCGCCCTGCAGGTTGCGATGGCCGAGCGTCCAAATCTCCGGTCGGGCACCAGCGCGACTGACGAAAGGATTGTCAGGAGGAATGCGCCCGTCGGGGAAGATGCGCATGATCTTTCCAAGGCCGGCCGTCAAACTTTGGGCGCTATCGGGAAAGCGCTGTCGGTCACCCTGCGTGATGAACAGATAGCCGGCGCGATCAAACACGAGTCGCGAACCATAGTGTCCGCCGCTTTGCACCTTGGGGAACTGCTGGTACAACACCTTCACGCCTTCCAGCGCGTTGCCGACCAGTCGTCCGCGCGCAACTGACGTGCCGGACGTGCCATCCGGGCCGGGCTCGGAGTACGACAGATACACCAACTGGTTCGCCGCGTATTGCGGGTCAATCGCGACATCGAGCAGTCCGCCCTGCCCCTGTGCGAGCACGGCGGGCACTCCGCTCACCGGGTCCGACAGCGCCCCGTCCTTCGCGACGATGCGCAGACGCCCAGGACGTTCGGTGACGAGCAACCGCCCATCCGGGAGGAACGCGAGCGCCCACGGATTCACCAGTCCACTGGCAACGGTTTCCGCGCGCACCCCCGCACTATTCGACGGTGGCGTGGGCGAGCGCTGCGCGGGACCCTGCGGTGACGCGACACGGCACGCCGAGAGCAGCAGGATAAGACAGAGTAGGCGAGTATTCACGAAGCGAGAAGTGGGAGGGAGAAGAGTACTGAGTACTGAGTACTCAGTACTCAGTACTCAGTACTCTGTGCCAGTGTTTCCAACTCATGACGAATGTTGGCGGGAATCCGCGTCGCTTTCCGGGTGATTCGATCGACATACACGTGCACGAAATGCCCCGTCGCGGCCGCCGTGACATCGTCATTGCAGAACAGCCCGATCTCATACCGTACACTGCTGTGCCCCAAATGCGCCACGCGCAGCCCGGCGGTCACGCGATCGGGAAACGTGATGGGTGCGAAGTACCGACACTGGGTTTCGAGGACCAATCCGATCGCGGGACTGGTGGCAATGTCCAGCACGCCGCGTTCGATCAGCCATCGATTCACGGCCGTATCGAAGAAACTGTAATAGATCACGTTGTTTACGTGACCGTACGCATCGTTGTCCATCCACCGCGTGTCGATGGTCGACAAGTGGCTATAGCGATCTCGCGTTTCCGCGGGCGACTGAGTCATCATGCGCGTTGGTCAGAAGGCCTGACGGTACAGCATCAAGGCGTCGTCGTAGGACACGTCGCGTGGGTTGTTCACCAGCAAACGTTGCACCTTCATCGCGTCGGACGCGAGCATGGGGAGGTCGGCCTCCTGAATGCGCACGTCGCGCAGCGACCGTTCCAGACCCAGTTGAGCCACCTGTTCCGCCATCGCCTCGATGAACGCCTCGCCGCTGACGTCCCGGCAGGCTTGTCCTCCGTCACGTCGCAACGACTGGCTGAGTTCCGCATACAGCGCGCGGGCCACGGGCAGGTTGAAACGCAACACCGGCAGCAGCACCAAAGCATTGCTGAGCCCATGCGCCACACCGAAATGTCCGCCGATCGGATACGCCAGCGCGTGCACCGCCGCCACCGGCGCGTTGGCAAACGCCATGCCTGCCAGCATCGAGCCTTGCAGCATCGCGCGACGCGCGCGCAGGTCGTCTCCGCGGCGCAGCACGCGCGGTAGGTGCTCTGAGAGCAGTGACAACGCGCGCAGGGCGAGCATGTCCGACATCGCGTTCTTTCGATGACGCGATGTGTAGGCCTCTATCGCGTGCACCATCGCGTCGATCCCCGTCATCGCCGTGACACGAGGCGGCAGTCCCACGGTGAGCGTGGCATCGAGCAGCGCCAGATCGGGATAGAGCACGCTTGAGACCACGCCCTGCTTTTCACTCGTGGGCGTCGTCACAATCGCGATTGGCGTGACCTCCGATCCGGTTCCTGCGGTCGTCGGGACTTGTATCAGTGGCAGACGCGGCCCTGCCGCGCGACCAACGCCGTACGCGTCGGCCAGCGACTGCGGCGTGCGCGCGAGCAGCGCAACCAGTTTGGCGGTGTCGAGCGAACTGCCACCACCGATGCCAATAACGCCATCCACCATCTCGTCGCGTGCCTGGGCCACCGCCGCCAACACCGACGCTTCCGGTGGGTCGGCCTCTACCCCATCGAATACGCAGAGCCCCACACCCGAGCCGTCGAAACTGGACATCGCCTCGTGCAGCACACCACTGGTCCGCAGCCCGCGATCCGTGACCAGCAAGGCGCGCTTCATGCCGCGTTCGCGCGCATAGTGCGCGAGCCGTGCGGCGGCGCCGTCAGCGCAGACAATGCGCGGTG
This sequence comes from Gemmatimonas sp., assembly GCA_040080315.1. Lineage (GTDB taxonomy): Bacteria > Gemmatimonadota > Gemmatimonadetes > Gemmatimonadales > Gemmatimonadaceae > Gemmatimonas. The sequence continues at coordinate 93 of JBEBIR010000121.1, read as the reverse complement.
TGGTCTCGAAGATGAAATCAGTCACCTGGCGAAACTGCGGTCACGGCTGTGAATCGGCAATCCGGCAATCGTTGCATCGCTTAACTTGTCCCT
>JBEBIR010000120.1:0-8516 GCA_040080315.1 Gemmatimonas sp. | reverse complement strand
AGCGGAATCAACGTCGCGGCGTCATCGCTCGGATTGACGCTGCGGTCGGCAAACACATGCACGACACGAACGCCTGATACGGCCGGATCACTCGTGTCGGTCACCAACGCGCGTATGGACGCGGTATCGCGCCGCATGCCGCCATCGCTCACCGCCAGTACGATGCGACTGACGGACGCGGAACGCCATCGCGGTCCCGCAACCGCGAGCCCCGCCGCCAACAATGCGGCCATGCGCAGGAGCAGCAGCGCAAGATCGCTCGGCCGATTCGTGCGCGCGACCGCGTGTACCACACGTTCAGGAAGGAATCGCGTGGTTGGCAGCAGCAACTCCGGCGGTCGTTGCACGGACAGCAGATGCAGTGCCGCAATCGACAGCGCACCCGCTATCGCCAGCCCGAATACCCAGGGCAGTGCCAGCGTGATCACGGCGGATCCGCGCGGTGCATCGTGCGCGATGCATCGTGCATCGCAGCACTGCGACCCATTCCCGCCGCGATCTGACGGACCATGCGCGCCGCGGACACGCCGGTGCTCGCCTCGACATACCCTGCCCCGGAGAAGCGCCAACGGCGCGCGCACTCCGCCCGGAATGCGTCAAATCGAGTGCGGTACTCCGACCGCACTCGGTGGTCGATGCTGCGCGGCGCAACGGCGGCATCGGGATCCCGCGCCAGATGTGATCCATGCGGAAGCTCAAGTTCCTCCATCGCCACGACGTGCACGCACTCGATGATGCCACCCGCCGCGGCACGTTGTGCCGCCACACGCAGCAGGGCGTCGGCGTCGCCCAACAGATCGGAGATCACCACGACACGCGCCATCGGCGGCAGCGCCGTCAGCAAGGGTGCCATTGGCGCATCGGCGCCAACAACCGTGCGATCGAGTGTCCGAGCGAACTCGCCAACCGTTCCGCGTCGCATGCGAGCGGCCACACGTGTTGGGCCATCCCGACCCGAAACGATCAGGCCGATCGGATCACCCGAGGTATTCGCGACCGCGGCCAACCCCACGGTCAGCGCGCAGGCCGCCGACCACTTGGTCGGTCGAGCATGCGCGTTCGTCGCCGCCTCCTGACTCGGGAATTGCATGCTGGCCGACGCGTCGACGACGAACCACGTGGGGAGCAGCGCCCGATCGTCCGTCAGGCGCACAAACGCACGATCGCTGCGTGCGAGAAGCTTCCAGTCCAACTGTCGTGGATCGTCGCCTTGTCGATACAGCCGGTATTCCGTGAATTCCCCCGACGTCCCACGCTGTCGACTGCGATGTGCTCCAGGCAGTGCCGCGCCGACGGAACGCCGAGCGGGCCATTGCACGCCTCGTAAAGCGTCAAGCAGCGGGCCGTACGTGCGGGAAGACACAGTCGCGCCTCGTGCGCGCGCGTCAGCCGGGCAACGCGCTGGACGGCGGCGCGATGTGCGCCAGCAGCGCGTCGATGATGGGCTCCGACGAGATTCCATCCGCTTCAGCGGCGAAGTTCGGCAGGATGCGGTGACGAAGAACGGGCATGGCCACGCGGCGCACATCGGTCGGCGACACGGTGGCCCGACCAGACAGGAGCGCGGCCGCCTTGGCCCCCAGAATCAACGCTTGACCGGCGCGCGGTCCCGCACCCCACCGCACGTACTGCTTCACCAGCGATGGCACATTGGCTTCAGTAGGACGAGAGGCCCGAACGAGCTGTGCCGCGTAGCGCAGCACGAGATCGCTGCACGGGAGTTCGCGCACTAGTCGTTGAAGGGCCAACGCCTCTTCGGCGCCAAACACCGGCACGATTGGTTCGCCGGTGCGACCGGTCGTGGCGCGCAGAATCGCGACCTCTTCAGTCTCATCAGGATACCCCACACGAATGTCGAACAGGAATCGATCCAGTTGCGCTTCCGGCAACGGATAGGTGCCTTCCTGTTCGATCGGATTCTGTGTCGCCAGGACAAAGAACGGCTCGGGAAGCCGCATCGTCTGACCAGCCGCCGTTACACTGTGTTCCTGCATGGCTTCCAGCAGCGCGGCCTGCGTGCGCGGTGGCGCGCGATTGATCTCATCCGCCAGCACGATGTTGGCGAACACCGGCCCCTGCACGAATCGAAACGCGCGCGCGCCACCCGCTGATTCCTCGAGAATCTCGGTGCCGGTGATATCGCTGGGGACGAGATCGGGGGTGAACTGAATGCGACGGAACTCAAGCCGCATCGCGTCGGCGAGCGACTTGATCATCAATGTCTTGGCAAGGCCAGGCACACCCACCAGCAACGCGTGTCCACCCGCCGCGAGCGACATCAGGATCTCTTCCACCACCGTGGCCTGTCCGACGATCCGCTTGCCGATCTCCGCGCGCAGTCGCTGCGCGGAAGCGATCAGCGCTTGTGCCTCATCGGTATCGACACGTCCGGTCGACGCAATCATCGGACGGGCCGACGACGACGGGACACGATCAGCAGCGTCGACCCATTCCGCGCGCCGACCGCCACACGCACCCAATCCCACGCTTCCCCGCATTGCACACGAATAGTCATTCCCGTGCCGCGCGCTCCTTGACGCATGACGTGCAACGAACGCATGGATGGCTGGTGCATGACAACGGGACGAATGTGATGGTGACGCGATCTGCCTCCCAAATCTGCGATGGGAGCGACCGAAACGTCAGTCCGGAGCGTCGAATGGCGCTATGCGGGGATGATCCGCGGCGCTATGATCCGAATACCCGCTTCTTCGGCTTCTCTTTTCGGTGACAGGAATGCGCATTTCCTGCGTCGTCGCGGTCTTGTGCCTCGCACAGCCCATCAGTTCCGCAGTCGGCCAAGCAGTTCCCTCTGCACGAGATTCACGTCGCGCCGTGGCGGCGCAAGCCGAGTTTCGGCGGCGCATCGACTCGCTGGCCCGCGATGCCGTGGCGTCACAGCGCCTCGCCTCCGTGGCGATCGCCATCGTCAAAGGCACCGACACCACGGTCCACGGGACATGGGGCGATGCGGCGCGCAATCCCGCGCGTCGGGCCAACACGCAAACCGTGTATCGGCTCGCGTCACTCACCAAGCAGTTCACCGCCGCCATCGTGCTGCAGTTGGTCGCTGAACGACGACTCGCGCTCTCGGACACCCTCGGCACGTTTCTACCGTGGGTGCCACTCGCCTGGCGCGCCGTGACGATCGCACAACTGCTCAATCACACATCAGGCATTCCCAGCTACACGAGTCTCGGCCCTCCGTGGGTGGCGCGGTGGGCCGAAGATATGACACCGGACACGATCATTGCGTTGACCATCACGCGTCCGCTGGACTTCGCATCTGGCAGCAGCTGGCGGTACGATAACACGGGCTACGTCATCCTCGGGCGCATCATCGAATTGCTCGACGGGCGGTCGTATGCCGCGTCGGTCGCCGCCCGAATCGCCGTGCCGTTGGGACTCACCTCGTTGCGCTATTGCCCGACGGTGCCGATGCCGCCGCTCGACGCGGCCGGGTACGAAAACGCGCCCGGCAAGACCTTTCGCCCTGCGGCGACGCTGTCGCTCACCCAACCGTTTTCGGCCGGCGCACTCTGCGCGTCGGTGGGAGACCTTGTGCGCTGGAACGCCGCGCTGCATCGCGGCCGCGTCGTGACCGACTCGCTGTACGTTCGCATGACGACACCGGAAGGCGCTGCGCGCGCCACGCACTACGGATTCGGAATCGGACGCGACAGCACGGGCGGGCGTCTGCGGTTCACCCACAGCGGCGGGATCAACGGCTTCGCGAGCAGTCTCAGCTACTGGCCGGATAGTTCGCTGTCCGTGGTCGTGCTGGCCAACACCGAAGGCAACGAAGTCGACGCGCTGGCCGAACAGATCCGTCGTGTGTTGAACCGCGAAGCGCTTGCGGCACGACCGCAGATCATGGCCCTCACGCGCGCGCAGCTGGCCGTACACGCCGGGCGATATGAGTTGTCGCTTCCGTCGAGAACTGTTGGCTTCACGCTGCGTGTTGAGCGCGATCACCTGCTCATGGCCTTCGAGGGCGAGTCGCCAACAACGCTCGTCCCGATTGGCTCGCACCGATTCATGGCCGAGCAGGATCAGAGTCTGCAATTGGTGTTCAGTGTGACCGGCGCGCGTGTGGACGGCGTGACGATGGAGTCGGGTCCGCAGAAGTTCACGGGACGCCGCATTGGCGACGCCCCGTGACAACCGTGCGGTGTTGCTGACGAACTAACGCCCGTGACGCCGGCGGATCACCGCCCGCTTCACGTCGCGCTTCTCCTGCTGCAGCACGCGCTGGTCGCGACGGATCTCCAGCTTGTCGCGACGAACCTCGCGTCGGTCGCCGTCACGCATATCGCGCCGCAACTCCGCGCGGTCCCGGACAAGTTCCCGCTGCGCAACGCGGACGTCCCTCACTTCTCTTCGCACGGTGCGCTGGGCCGAAGCCGTGGCGACAGGCAATAGCGCGAGTACCGCGAGGGCAATGATGGTGCGACGCATGGCGATCTCCTCCGACAAGGGCATCTGGCAGCGGCGCAACCGTGATGTTGGCGACCGCGTCATGATGCTGACGTCTAAGGAGACGACGGCGCGCGGCGCATGTTAATGGAGGTACAGACGGGAGACGCCTATCCCCCCAACTTCGCCGCGAGATAGGCCTTCACGCTCCCCGCCCCGATCCGCTCCTGCGCCAGCGAATCGCGATCCCGTACGGTCACCGTGGCGTCGCTGGTGCTCTGCGGATCAATCGTCACGCAGAAGGGTGTCCCGACCTCGTCCTGCCGACGATAGCGCTTGCCTATCGAGCCCGACTCATCGTAGTCCACCGGATACGCGCCGCGCAGATCCTCCACCAAGCGTCGTGCCATCTCCGGCTGTCCATCTTTCTTTGTGAGCGGAAAGATGGCGGCCTTGATCGGCGCGAGTGATGGATGGAGTCCCAGCACCACACGTCCCTCATCCTCACCAGCCACCGCTTCTTCACGATACGCGTTGACCAGCGCCGCCAGTGTCACGCGATCGGCGCCCACTGACGTTTCAATCACGTACGGCACGTAGCGCTTGTTATTGAGCTGATCGAAGTATTCCAGCTTCTTGCTGGAGAACTGCTGATGCTGCGTGAGATCAAAGTCTCCGCGGTTGTGCACACCCTCAATCTCCTGAAAGCCCAGCGTACCGCCGAAATCGAAGGTGACGTCGAACGCCGCGCGCGCGTAGTGCGCCAGCTCGCCCGCCGTGTGCTGATGAAAACGCAGTCGTTCGGGTGACAGTCCAAGCGCGAGATGCCAGTCCATCCGCAACTGCTTCCACTGTTCGAACCACTCCATATCCGTGCCGGGCTCAACGAAGAACTGCATCTCCATCTGCTCGAACTCGCGGGTGCGGAAAATGAAGTTGCCCGGCGTGATCTCGTTGCGGAACGCCTTGCCAATCTGCGCGATGCCGAAGGGCACCTTCTGGCGCATCGACTGCTGGACATTCAGGAAGTTCACGAAGATGCCCTGCGCCGTTTCCGGTCGCAGGTACACCACCGATGCGCTCTCCTCGAGCGCACCCATGTGCGTCTTGAACATCAGATTGAAATTGCGCGCTTCGGTCAGCTGACAGGCATCGTGCTGCCCGGGTTGCTTGCTGGGCTTCTGCGGGCACCGCGCATCGGCCAGTTTGTCGGCGCGGAAGCGTCCCTTGCAGGTTTTGCAGTCCACCAGCGGATCCACGAAGCCCGCCACATGCCCACTCGCTTCCCACGTGCGCGGATGCATGAGGATGGCCGCGTCGAGTCCCTCAATGTCGTCGCGCGCGCGCACCATGGCATTCCACCAGCGATCCTTGATGTTGCGCTTGAGCTCAACGCCCAGTGGACCATAGTCCCATACCGATCCGGTGCCTCCGTAAATCTCGGAAGACTGGAAGATGAAACCGCGTCGCTTGCACAGCGAGACGAGTTTGTCCATCACATCGGGTTGTGGGGCCATCGTTGCGAACTCGCGGAGAATCGGAAAGGAGTGACTCGACCGACGACGGCGTCAGGCCGAGCCCAGATGCGCCACGATCAGGGCACCGTGATCGCGACCGTTTTCAATGAAGATGCGATTCGCCTGCAGTCCCGAGGCGATCACCCCCGCAAGGTAGAGACCCGGGAGCGGTGTCGCCATTGTCAGTGGGTCATGCTGGGGAATGCCGGTAACGTCATCGATGGGAACGCCGGCCTGCGCCAAGAGCCCAGTTTCCGGAAGGTAGCCGGTCATCGTGTACACCTGCGAGGCCTTCACCCGCTGCTCGCCGCGGGCTGTCTGCACCACCACCGCATCCGGTTCGATAGCCGTCACCCGCGCTCCGAACACGGCGCCGATCTGCCCTTCCCGAATGCGCGCATCAATTTCCGGTCGCACCCACGGCTTGATGTTCGGATCCAAGGATTCGCCGAAATGCACGATCGTCACGCGACCGCCAGCTCGGTGCATGTCCAGCGCCGCGTCGACGGCGGAGTTGCCGCCACCAACCACCACGACATCCTCACGCCACGTCTCATGGCCTTCCACGAAGCCGTGCCGCACGTGCGGCAAGTTCTCACCCGGAACACCAAGGCGATTGGGCCGCCCGAAATACCCGGTCGCCACCACGACCGCGCGCGAGATCACCGCGCGACGGAGGCCACTGCGCGCCTGTGTGATCACCACCCAGTGCTGCGTGATTGCGCCGTGCGTCACGTGCGTCATCTGTTCCAGACGCTCGACCGTATGGAACTGACGCACGTCCAGGGCGAAGTGCGCCGCGACCTCGCGGTAGTACGCCAGTGCATCGCGACGCGTCGGCTTGTCGGTCGACACGATAAACGGAATGCCGCCGATGGCAATCCGCTCGGCGGTCGAAAAGAATGTCATGAACGTCGGATACCCGGCGACGCCACTGACGATCGGCCCGCGATCGAACACGATGGCCGAGAGCCCGTGTTGCTTTGCCTCGATCGCGGCCGCAAGTCCGCACGGGCCCGCCCCCACGATCACCAGATCGACTGACTCGGAAGCCGCCTCAACCAACGACGCAAAGTCGTCGCCACCCTCGACTGGCGACATCGCGCTCAGCGAACCGGTATGATCTGATCGCGCCGCGTGCCCACGCTCACGTAGGCAATGGGTGTTTCGCAGAGTGCTTCCATGCGGTCGAGATACACCCGCGCCTCACGCGGTAGATCCTCAAGACGGCGAGCGCCCTGCGTGGACTGCTGCCAGCCTTCATACCACTCGTACTCGGGCTTCGCCTCTTCAAGCATCTGCAGGTCGGCCGGAAACTCCGTGTGCAACTCACCGCCAACGCGATAGCCGGTACAGATCGCCAACTGCGACAGCGTGTCCAGCACATCGAGCTTCGTGACCGCCAGTCCGGTGAGTCCGTTCACACGCGCGGCATAGCGGACCACCACGCCGTCAAACCAGCCGCAACGGCGCGGACGACCCGTGGTCGCGCCAAACTCGTTGCCCAACGTACGCACCTGCGTATGCAACGGCTCCTCGAGCTCCGTCGGCAGCGGACCGTTCCCCACCCGCGTCGTATACGCTTTCACGACACCCAGCGCCGATTGTATCGACATCGGTGAGATCCCGACACCCGTTGCCGCACCACCCACGGTCGTATTGCTGGACGTCACGAACGGATAGGTCCCGTGATCGATGTCGAGCAGCGAACCCTGGGCACCTTCCAGCAACACCGCTGCCCCACTCTTGATCGCGCGATGCACGCACAACCCCACGTCTTCCGCAATCGCCAAGAGACGCGGCGTGAGTGACGCCAGCGCCTCCATGGTCTCGTCCACCGACGCGCGAGACTCCGCGCCACTGCGCTCCAAAAGCGCATTCGATCGCTCGACGCCAGCCGTCACCAGCTCCCGCAGACGTTGCGGATGGCGCAGATCCAGCACTCGAACGCCCCGACGAGCGACCTTATCCTCATACGCCATGCCGATGCCGCGACCCGTGGTTCCAATCGCCTTGCTCGCCGCACTCGCCTTGTCCAGCAGCTTGTGGTACGGCATGACCAGATGCGCGCGTTCGCTCACGTACAAGCGTCCTTCAACGTCGATGCCATCGGCAACCAGTTCATCGATTTCGACGAACAGCGTCTCCGGATCGAGCACCACCCCATTGCCGATCGCGCAGCGCACGCCCGCATGCATGATGCCGCTCGGAACCTGATGCAGCACGAAGGAGCGCTCAGCGATGTGGACCGTATGCCCGGCGTTCGCTCCACCTTGATAGCGCACGACCCAGTCGGCTCGCTCGGCCAGCACGTCTACCAACTTGCCCTTGCCTTCGTCGCCCCATTGTGCGCCAACCACCACCATCGTGCGCGTCGTCGAATCGAACATGCGAAAATCCTGAGTCGGTGCGGCCGTCTCGTCGAGCCGTCACGGTTTACCGCGCACAAAAAAACGCCCGGCGGGCGATCCGCTGGGCGTTGGTGGAATCTAGCCATCGAGGTGACAGGAGCAACTGATCCTCGTCTCCCGTCTCCCCCTCACCCCAGCAGTGCCGCCGCCATCACCAGCACCACGACCACCA
>JBEBIR010000829.1:0-1841 GCA_040080315.1 Gemmatimonas sp. | reverse complement strand
AGTATCGATAGCTCGCCGCGATCCCGGTGGTGGTTGGCATCCGGTCGGCCGGAACCACCACGACTTTGCCACCCATCTTGGCGGCCATTTCCGTCAGGTCGTCCAACAGGTCGTCGACATCGGGAAGCGATAAGTCGGCCAACATGACCTCGCCAGTTTCGGCGTTGATGCGACCCGGAATGACGCGCTCGGCCTCGACCATCAGTGTGGCGACTCGACCGGCAACTACGGCCGCCGCCACCGCGGAGAGGTCATCGTTCCCCATCTCGCGCGCCCGCGCACTGCCGAATTCTTCGATCGTGACATCCAGTTGCGCGACATAGAGCGGCTCGATGACCTGCCACGCGCGCTCGCGAAGTTCGTCAAGGGAAATCGCGTCCGGGTTCACGTCGATATCCTGCGCTACCAGCAGCATATTGTGACTGAGTTCATGAAACATGCGCCGATGTGCTGGCAAGGTCGCGAGAATCAGCGGCAGCCCCGACGGCTTGGAATGATGCTCCGTCACGGCCCGATCAACCGCGCGGAAGAACCGTTCTGCGTCCAGATCCTTCTCCTCCACCTTGTCAATGTGCCCGTGATGCATGCCCGTGTGCGATCCGCCCACGCCGCCGTACGACCCAACGGTTTGCTGAGACTCAGTGACCAGCTCGCCCAGCGCATCGGTCATCGTTCGCGGCACCAGCGCATTGGGCTCGATCTCGTCGAGTCCGTATTGGTTGCCTTCGAACAGCCTCATGTGTAGTCGGCTAATACCCAGGACCTGATAGCGATCGGCGGACTGCCGCAGGCGCAGCAGCGGCTTCATGTGGAACGTGTCCGCGACCACCGCCAACTCAGCGACCGGTCGCTGCAGCTTGAAGACCTGAAACGTGTCCTTCCCGCCGAGTACTGCGAGACCGTCACGCGAGTGCGTCCAGAAGTCATGATCACCAGCGAGAGCAACGAACGGTGCCAGCATCGTCTCGGCTTCCCCAGCGGACACACGCTGCAGGAGTGATGTCTCAAGCGTCTTCACCAAGTTCCGGAAACGAATCGGGTCCTGCGCGTTCTCCGGATGGTGCCGATGCGTCGGCTGGTACAGTGAGAGGCAAGGGGGCGCGCAAGCAGCAAGCGTGCCAACGGCGAAATCCGTCTCAGGTAGTTCCACTTTGGTCCTCCAAATGACAATGGCGTCCGATTCCCGGTTCAGTCTGTTTGACTGTCAATCGAGCCGGGTACAGCATCGGATGCGCTTATACACTGGAGAGGGAGACGGGGTCCGGGCTGCCAAAGCGCCACCCTCTGCAACCTCCCGTCATGCAGTCTCGTACGGCTTTCGACGTGCCCAACCATAGCAGCATGGTCGCCCCCACCTCCTGCCTCGCTCCAACTATGTCAGAGCCTTCGGCCGCGCCGCTCCTCTCGATCTCCGCCCTCGGGCAGGATCTCCGCTTCGCCGGCCGCATGCTCGTCAAGAGCCCCCTGTTCACGACCATCGTCGTGCTCACGCTGGCCATCGGCATTGGACTCAACACCGCCGTCTTCGCCGCCATTGAAACCATGCTGCTGCGGCCGCTCCCCGGTGCGAAGAACCCGGCCGAGCTGGTGCAGCTCTATCGCACCGCGCCGGGTGACGAGAAGTACAACTCCAGTTCCTTCCCGCACTTCTTCGACGTGCGCAATCGCACCAAAACCGTGTTCTCGGGCGTCGCCGCGTGGTCGTTCCAGTTCGTCAACATCACCGCGGATGGTCCGCCGCAAACGGTCGCTGCGCAGATGGTGTCGGCCAACTACTTCGACGTCGTTGGCATCACTCCACTGCGCGGTCGCTTCTTCACACCCGACGAAGACATTGGTGC
>JBEBIR010000828.1:0-1841 GCA_040080315.1 Gemmatimonas sp. | reverse complement strand
CAGCGTTGCAGTCTGACAGCCGCGTTATTGACGGCGCGCTGCGCGCGCTTCTATTTGATGCGGCCGCAGCTGAACGCAGCGTTATGCGGACGGGGAGTAGAGCGGGCGTGTCTCTTGACTGTACATGGAATGTACGTACATTTCTCAGATGACTGGTCCCCACTTCGAATGGGATCCCCGTAAGTCGACCAAGAATGTCGCGAAGCACGGGGTCAGCTTTCTCGAGGCGCAAACGGTGTTCGAGGATGAGGAGGCGCTATTCATGCCCGATCCGGATCATTCGGATGACGAAGAGCGGTTCATCTTGCTCGGTCTGAGCGCTGCGCTGCGGGTCTTGGTGGTCATTCATTGCGAACGTGGCGACGGTGAGGTGATCCGACTGATCTCCGCCCGAAAGGCGGTGCCACTTGAGCGCGCAGCGTACACGCAACGGAGAGTCCGATGAGGAAGCAATACGACTTTGCCAACGCCAAGAAGAACCCCTACGCGAAACGACTGAAGAAACCCGTCACGATTCGTTTGGACGAGTCCACGGTGGCGTACTTCAAAGCGCTGGCCGACGAGACCGAGCTGCCGTATCAGAGTCTGATCAACCTATACCTACGCGACTGTGCGGCGTCGGGCCGTCGCCTGTCGATGGCCTGGCGCGCGGCGAAGTCGGGCGCCGCATAACGGCGCGTTGCAGTTGACAGCCGCGCAATTGTGGGCGCGCTGCACGCGCTCGTATTTGATGCGGCTGCAACTGAACGCAAACGTTATGCGATCCGACGCATGCTTGACACGTGTCACGTGACGCAGTACACTTTTGTGGTGATCAAGACCTTCGCTGACCGTGCGACGGAAGAGCTGTTCCGGACCGGCAAGGCGAGGCGTGTGCCGGCGGACGTCGCGCGTCGTGCCCTGCGAAAGCTCGAAGCGATCGACGTGGCGGTGGATCTCGGCGACCTCGTCGTGCCACCGGGGAATCGGTTGCATGCGCTCAGAGGCGATCGGGCCGGTCAACACGCGATTGCCGTCAACGACCAATGGCGTATCTGTTTTCGTTTCAAGGAGCGTGATGCCTACGATGTCGAGTTCTGCGACTATCACTAACAGGAGCGACTGCGCATGAGCATTCCCAACACGCAGCCGCGGGAACGTCGGCCGATCCACCCGGGCGAGATGTTGCGCGAGGATTTTCTCCCCGAGTACGGACTTTCAGTGACCGCCCTCGCGGCAGCGGCGGGCGTGTCCCGGCAGTCCATGAACGAACTGTTGCGCGAGCGTCGCGCGCTGACGCCCGAAATGGCGCTGCGACTCGGGAAGCTCTTTGGTAACTCGCCCGAGTTCTGGCTGAATCTGCAGCGCAACGTCGATCTGTGGGATGCGGCTCGTGGGTTGAAGCGCGAGATTGCCCACATCCGGCCGCTCCAGGTCGCATAACAATGCTTGCTGCAGACGGGCGTTTTCGGTCGCTCGCTGCGCTCGCATTTGTTTGAGCGCCCGCTGCAGAAGCCAACGTTATACAGCCATATTGTTGTTCGGAACTGTATAGGGTGCTAGTTTTCTGGGATCCCCTATCCCGAGGTCGTGATGGCGAAACCCAGCCGCCCCGCGCGCCGCGCGCCTGTCGTGCGGAAGCGGAAGAACATTCTGGTCGATCAGCGCAAGCTTGATGCGGCGAAAACCGCGCTCGGCGCGTTGACCGAGACCGCCACCATTGACGCGGCCCTCGATCTGGTCGTGTTTCGCACGGAGGTCTTTAGCGCGCTCGATCGTGTCGCTGCCGACGGCGGATTCGCGCCGGCCGGTCGCAGTCGCCGCGCCGGATGATCTACACGCTCGACACGAATGTTCTGATC
>JBEBIR010000827.1:0-1845 GCA_040080315.1 Gemmatimonas sp. | reverse complement strand
ACGCGCGGACCGACGCGTGCTGGCGATCGAAGTCAAGCTTTCGGCGTCGGTTACGGACGACGACGTCAAGCATCTGCACTGGCTCAAGCGCGAGATCGGCGAAGATCTCATCGATGCGATCGTCATCACGACGGGCACACACGCCTATCGCAGGACTGATGGTGTCGGCGTTATCCCGGCGGCGTTGCTCGGTCCGTAAGCACGGAAACAGCACTCGTGCAGGCGGCTGGGCCCGTGTCGAACCATACCCGCGCGCGCGCGAGTGGGAGATTCCGACTGCGCCAGTCGATGCCGCCGTTCTCCGGATCGGCAAGACGTGCGGACCATGTCTTGCGGAGTGCGACGCTGAGCAGTTGGCAATCGGTGGGCGTCAACATGGGCGCTGCCGCGACGAGGGATGGAAGCGCGTCGGCTGACAATCCCGCATGATACGCTGCATCGAATTCCGCGCCCGCGTTCGCGCGGGCGACGTTGGCGCGCACCACGATGGCTTCGAGGTTGACGGTGTTCAGCGAGGCTACCCACGCCACGGTCAGGATCAGCGTTGCTGGAGCGAATCGACCGGATCGTCCGCGGAGCGTTGTTGCGGCGCAGGCGATGAGAACGGCGAGCACCAACGCGATACCGGTACAGGCCACGAGGCGATCGACGCTCAGTCCGAACTGGTTGACGTACAGCCAGATTCGTACCGTCGCCGAGGCCAGCAGGGCCGAGATGAGGATGAGCAGGATCGCCCCGATCAAGCGCATTCGCCGTCTTCCTGACGCATCGTCCACTCCAAGTAGCCAATCGGCGACGACCAATGTGCCGAGCACGACTCCGGCGGCGGCAACCATCTGGAAGAAGCCTTCGCGTGCGTAGTTGGCCAAGGTGAGTCCTGCTGTGGCCATGAGAAACGCTTCGCCGCCAAACAGCACGCGCGCCTGTGTGGCCAGAAACGAGACGAGCACAACGATCAATGCGTACAGCGCGACGCCCACGCTCCAGAAGGGCAGGGCCGGCGAACGCACCTGTGGAACGGGACCGTGAATGGCCTCACCGAGTGTACTGCGCAGCAGGCCGGCGACAATCCAGGTGAGCACGAGTGCCACGGCCACGTGCTGAAAACCCTGAACCGCCAGAAAGTCGACCACACGCTGGAGAATCCGATCGAAGATGGCATCGGACGACACCAGAAGGGCCGTGACAATCACCAACGGGGGCACGGCGAGCACGGTGCCGATCACCAGCGCGCGCGTGCGAGGATTGTTCTTCGGCGCGCGATCGACACTGCTGGTGCTGCGCTCAATCATCCCGATAGCGCCGCCGAGCGCGTTGACGAGGGCCAGCGCGAGCGCGCGCGCGGATTCGACGACGGTGAGGTGTGCAAGTCGCTGGCCGCTGCCGTGCCAGATGAGGAGCGCTCCCACACAGAGCACGGAGAGCAGATCGACTGCGTACAGGAGCGGTGCGTCACGCCAAGCCAGTCCCAGTGCCGCGAACGCCAGTCCAATCAGTAGCAGCGCCCGGTCGACAGTCGGACGGCCGCCGATTGCGAGAGCGCCAAGGATGAGCGTCATGATCCACAACGCAAATCCGAATCGCCACACGCCACCACGCAATAGGACATCGCCGAGAATGCCGAACAGCAGCGCGGCGCCGAGCACCTTTCGTGCGTGCATCTGCATGGGCATCATGCGCTCGCTCGTTGCAGCGTACTGGCTGGCGGTGGGGGCCGCTTGAGCAGTCGCGGGACTGGGTTGCATGGTGGAATCTCCCGGCGGTTGGTGGGACGGGTGTCGTATTGACAAGTACTTTACACCACAAAGAACGATAGGTCTAGTGGGGCGTCACGGGCTCGGCTAT
>JBEBIR010000119.1:0-8548 GCA_040080315.1 Gemmatimonas sp. | reverse complement strand
ACGCGTTCATTGCCATGAGTGACTTCAGTCGCGACAAGCATCGGGAATTCGGATTCCCGCGTGAAATGGAGGTGCTCCCGTACTTTCTTCCCGATGAGACGTCCGAGGACGCCACGCCGATGCGTGAGACGGCGTCGCCTCACGCGCGTCCGTACTTCCTGTTCGTGGGTCGACTGGAGCTGATCAAAGGTGTGCAGGATATCCTTCCCGCGTTCGCGGGCGAGGGAGACCGTGATCTGGTGATTGCCGGAGATGGCGACTACGCCGACACGTTGCGCGCCCTGGCGGCCGATATGCCTCGCGTGCGGTTCGTCGGCCGGGTCGCCAGTGACCAGTTGGCCGTCTGGTACCGGCACGCGATTGCGCTCATTGTCCCGTCGTTGTGCTTCGAGACGTTCGGCATCATTCTGTTGGAGGCGTTTCTCCAGTCCACGCCGGTGATCGCGCGGCGTCTGGGTCCTTTGCCGGAGTTGATTGCCGCGGCGCGCGGCGGCGAGATCTTCGAGACATCTGAGGAACTGGTGGCGGCGATGGATCGATTGCAGTACGACCCGTCGCATCGCGACCTCCTCGCGACCGAAGGGCGCGACGCCGTCGAGCGCATGTGGTCTGAGCATGCGGTCATTCCGCGCTATCTTGACATCGTGCGGCGAGCGGCGGCGCGCAAGCAGGACGCGCACATTCTGGCGACACTATCCGAGGGAGCACACGCATGAAGGTGTTCATTACCGGCGGGGCCGGGTTCATTGGATCGCATCTCGCCACGCGGATTCTTGATCGCGGCGATCGCGTGCTGGTGCTCGACGACCTGTCCACCGGAAGCATGAGCAACATTGAACACCTGGTGGGCCGGGACGGGTTTGAATACCGGATCGGTTCGGCGTTGGACACGCCGCTGGTCACCGAATGCGTGGATCGCTGTGATGTCACGGTGCATCTGGCCGCCGCCGTCGGGGTGCGACTGATCGTCGAACGACCCGTGCACACCATCGAGACCAACATTGGCGCCACCGAGACGGTGCTCACGGCGGCGGCGAAGAAAGGCAAGTTGGTGCTGCTCGCGTCGACCTCCGAAGTGTACGGCAAGAGTACCAAGATCCCGTTCTCCGAACTCGACGATCTCCAGTTGGGCCCGACCAGTCACTCGCGCTGGGCGTACGCGTGCTCGAAGGCGATGGACGAATGGCTCGGATTTGCCTACACGCGCGAGCGGGGTGTACCGGTGATCGTGGTGCGGTTCTTCAACACGGTGGGACCACGGCAGACCGGGCGCTAT
Source organism: Gemmatimonas sp. (assembly GCA_040080315.1). Taxonomy (GTDB): domain Bacteria; phylum Gemmatimonadota; class Gemmatimonadetes; order Gemmatimonadales; family Gemmatimonadaceae; genus Gemmatimonas. Next base: position 7,272 of record JBEBIR010000119.1, on the reverse strand, counting down.
GGCATGGTGCTGCCGAATTTCGCTGCGCAGGCCATCGCGGGCGAGCCGATCACGGTGTTTGGCACGGGTACGCAGCAGCGCTGTTTTGGACACGTCGATGACGCTGTCGAAGCACTGCTGCGGCTGCTCGGCACGCCGTCGGCCGTGGGTCAGGTGTTCAACATCGGCTCCGACGAAGAAGTGTCGATGCTCGGGCTTGCGGAACAGGTGCGCGACGCCGCCGGCAGTTCGTCCGACATCACCTTGATTCCGTACTCCGAAGCGTACCCCGAGGGATTCGAGGATATGATGCGCCGAGTGCCCGACGTGAGCAAACTCGAGCGCACGATCAACTTCCGTCCGCGCATTACGCTGGCGCAGATCATCCGTGATGTGGTCGCGGATCAACGCGCGCGGCTTTCGGCGCCGTAGCGACGCGTCCGATGCCCACGGAGTCCCCAGTTCCCTCAGGTTCGCGCGCCATGGTGTCGCTCATCGTGCCCGCGATGAACGAAGCGGACGGCATCGGCGAGTTCTGTCGTCGTGCGTCCGCCATGCTGCGCGGGCTGGACGGATTGGACTACGAGCTGGTGTTCGTGGACGATGGCAGCACCGACGCGACCTTCGAGAAGCTCTGCGCTCTCGCCGCCGCTGATTCGCGCATCCGGGTGATCAAGTTCTCCAGAAACTTCGGGCATCAGGTGGCGATCACCGCCGGCCTCGACGCCGCGCGCGGCGACTGCCTGGTGGTCATCGATGCCGATTTGCAGGATCCGCCGGAGGTCATCCCGGAGATGATCGACAAGTGGCACGAGGGGTTCGATGTAGTGTATGCGCAGCGGCTCGCGCGTGAGGGCGAGAGCGGCTTCAAACGGATGACCGCCGCCGCGTTTTACCGCCTGTTTCGCGGCGTGACGCGCATGGACATTCCGGTGGATGTCGGCGATTTCCGCTTGATGAGCCGACGCGCCGCCGACCACCTCCGCTCGATGCGCGAGAAAGACCGTTTCGTTCGCGGACTCGTGAGCTGGATCGGGTTCCGTCAGATTCCAGTGCACTATCGTCGGGATGCCCGATTCGCCGGCACGACCAAGTACCCGTTTCGCAAGATGCTTCGCTTTGCGATTGACGCGATCACCTCGTTCTCCACCGCTCCGCTGCGGATCGCGACGTGGTTCGGCTTCATGGCGTCCATGCTGGCCTTTGCATACGTCGCATCGGTGCCGTTCCAGTGGTACTTCGGCATCACGGTTTCGGGTTTTGCCACCATTGTGATGTCCATCCTGTTCCTCGGCGGCGTGCAGCTCATCTGCCTGGGCATCATCGGTGAGTACGTCGGACGCATCTACACCGAATTGAAGCCGCGACCGATGTATATCGTCGAACAGACGGTCGAGTCACGCGATCATCACGCCTAGCCGCCTCGGAGAGCCCAGTCTTTGCCCAGTTCACCCCGGATGCGGCTGTTTCTCACCTGTTGGCTTGTCTACGTCATGCATTTCGCCACGAACTTCGTGCGGGAGCACTATCTCGTACTGAGCATGGTGGAAGATCAGACGTATTCGCTGGACAAGTACTACGGCATGCATGAGGACATCTTCCGAAACCCGGCCACGTCCACGGTGGCTGGTGCGCATCACGGCGCGAACCCGGGCATGTCCATGATCGGGGCGATTCCGTATGTGTTCGCGCGACCTGCCGTCGACTTCATTGTGCATCGCGAGCTGGCGGCTCGCACCGCGCGAGGCGACACGGGTGTCGCCGTGTATGACGACAAGCGTCCGGCGCGCGTGAGGTTTTATCAAATGGCTCGCCGATCGGGCCTCGACGTGCGGTTCGGGCTCGTCGCGGCCATCACGATGGTGTTCTGCATGGCGCCGATCACTGCCGCGAGCGCCGTCCTGATGTTCAGTCTGCTGGGTCGCATGGGTCTCGGGCAACGCACGTCGCTGGCCATGTCCCTGCTGTATGCATTCGGCACGCCCGTGTTCTTTCGGACCGCGTATCTGAACCAGAACCTCGGGCTCGGTATTTTTGCCTTTCTGGCGTTCGCTCTTATTTGGAATCCGCAGCGTCTGGTGGACTGGAGCGCGCACCGACGGCTGTTCGTGGCCGGACTGCTGGGCGGTCTCGCGTTTCTGTGCGATTACAGTGGTGCCATCCTGATGGGTTTGCTGGGGCTGTACGCCTGGTGGCGCAGCGTCGATGAGGACGGACTATGGGGAGGGTTCCGGCGCTCGCTGTGGTATCTGGCTGGGGCCATTCCGGGCATGCTGGTGCTCTGGCAATATCAGTGGGCGAGCTTCGGCAATCCATTCTATCCGCCGCAACACTGGATGGCTCCGGTGCAGTGGATGGATGTCGGATATCAGGGTGTCGGCGGCCTCAGTATGGAATTGCTGCGGATGCTGCTCGCCGATCCGCGATTCGGCTTGTTGTTCGCCATGCCCATGGCACTGCTTGTGCTGGGCACGCCGTGGCTCATTCGGCAGCGACAGAGTGCGTTGCCGGCCCGCGAGTTCGCCGTGTGCGTGGTGAGTTCCCTGGCGCTCATCCTGTTCTTCGCGACCGTGCAGTACACCCGACTGCAGTGGAATACCGGCATCCGCTATCTCGCTCCGGTCTTTCCCTTCCTGTTTCTGGCGCTCGTGCCAACGTTGCTGGCACTGCCGCGAATCATCACCTATGGCGTTGCCTTCGCGTCTGTCGTTCTCAGCTGGAGCATGGCGATGGCGCGCAGTCAGGGGACAGTGGTGGAGAACATCCAGCGGGTGATCATTGAGGGATTTCAACTGCCGTGGCTGACCGTGCTGACACGAATGTCCGCACAATATCTTCCGTGGTTTCGAGGGAATGTCTCGGCGCTGGCAGCGTTCGTCATGGGCGCGATCCTCATCTGGATCATCTGGAGGGTCGACGATCCGTGGCGACGCTCGGACGCCTCTGCGTGAGTCGTTGAGCAGCACATGATGATGCCCCTGTTCATCACAGGCGCCAACGGGTTTGTCGGACGGCGCGTGGTACGCGCGCTGGCCGCCGCGCAGATCCCCGATATTCGTCTCCTGCTTCGCGAACCGGACGACATGGCTGCCACATACCGCGATGCGCCGGGATGGCAGTTTATTCGCGGACGCCTCGAAACACCGACGCAGTGGAACGACTCGCTTCGTGGTGCGGGTGCGATTCTTCATCTGGCCTCCTCGACCGGCAAAGCATCGCCACGCGTGCACCGTGACATCATTGTCCGAGGGACGGAGCAGCTGCTCGCCAGCGCTCGCGTCGCGGGCGTGCCGCGGTTCCTTTTTGTCAGCAGTGTGGCGGCCGGTTTTCCCAATCGACGATACTATGCCTACGCCGAGGCCAAGCGACGTGCCGAAGCTGCGGTCGACGCCTCGGCATTGGACACGCTGATCGTGCGTCCCACCATGGTGCTTGGACCGGGGAGTGCACTTGGTGCCGCACTCCGTCGTTTGGCATTGCTGCCAGCGCCCGTCGTGTTCGGTTCCGGGACGACGCTGGTGCAACCGATTCACGTGGACGATCTCGCCGATCTGTTGATCGCGTCGCTGGCAAGCCCGCGCGCCTGGGACGGCCAGACCCTTACGGTTGGTGGACGAGATGTGGTGAATATCGAAGAACTGCTTCGTCGGTTTCGCATGACCGTCACCGCGGACCACCCGCGATGGCTTCACGTGCCCATCGAGCCATTGCGTACGGTGCTCGGCCTGCTCGAACCACTCCTGCGTGCGGTGATGCCTCTCACTGCCGGACAACTCGCGACGTTTGCCAATGACGGCGTGGCGGACGAGCGCGGCGCGCAGTGGACCACGCTGCTGTCCGATCGCGCGCTTCCCCTGCGCGGCCTTGATGCAATGTTGACGCCGGCCGTCACTCATGTCAGCTGACGCGCCGATCCCGGACGACATCGCCTTCGAGTGTCGCGCCTTCGCGCGATTTCTTGCGAACAGCGAGACCACGCCGTACGTGATGAGCCACTACGCGCAGTTGCGACCGACCGCGGCGCTCAGTGCGACGACCAGCGCCCGGATCATCGAGCGCGGCCTGCTGGCCGCGGCCCGTCTCGGATCACTGCCGCTGCGCATGGCCGATGGGTACGCGCGCTTCTTCCTGCCGCGCGCGCTGCTGCGTCGGCGACTGCTGCTGCTGCTGGCGATTCTCGAGAATAGCCCGGGGAGCGAACGGCATCTCAATTCGTCGATCGAAGGCTCACTGCCGATGGTCGGTGTGCGCGTGATCGCGTCGGGCCTGGCGAGCACGGTGTGCCTCCTCCTTGGCATCGTGATTTTTTCGCCGCTGCATCTATTCAGCGGCGCGGCAGACGCTCCACCGGTACACCGACATTGAGCCGAGTGGTGGTGGTGGGTTCGGGCGCGTCCGGTGTGCACTTTGCGCTCACCGCGCTGGAGAACGGGCATGACGTCACCATGCTGGACGTCGGCAACGAGCGCCCCTCGCCTGTTTCGCCACACGCCTCGTTCGACCAGTTGAAGACCGAACTCCCCGATCCGGTCAGCTACTTCCTCGGCGCGCACGGCGAAGGCGTCGTGTATCCCTCCACCAGCGCGTCGTACTACGGGCATCCGCCCAGCAAACAGTATGTGTTCGATGTCCCATCGGGCTTCGATGTGACATCGAGTGCGATGACACCCCGATTCAGCTTCGCGCGCGGTGGCTTTGCCGAAGCGTGGACCGGAGGCGCGTACGCGTTTAACCGCGACGACCTGGCGCCGTTCCCGCTGTCGTACGACGACATGTGCCGGCATTATGCCATCGTCTCACGACGAATCGGCATCGGGGCAACGCGCGACGATCTCGAACCGTTCATTCCCTTCGACGAGAGCTATCGTCCCTCGCTGCCACTGGACCCGCACTCCCAGTGGCTGTGGGATCGCTATCACCAGCGTCGCGATCGCCTGCAGCAGATCCACGGATTTCATCTTGGTCGCTCGCGCGTGGCGACCCTCAGCCACGCCCTCGGCGATCGCAAGGCGTGCGGGCAGCTTGGTCGCTGCCTGTGGGGATGTCCGAACGAAGCGATCTACTCGCCGGCGCACACACTTCGCGAGTGTATTGCCCATCCGCGCTTTCGCTATGTCGCGGGCGTTCTGGTGCGGCACTTCGAGTACGACGACCATGGGGCGGTCACCGGTGTGGTGGCTCGACGCATGCATGATCGCGAGACCGTCCGATTCGACGGCGACGTGTATGCGCTCGCGGCGGGCGCTCTCTCCAGTTCAAAAATTGTCCTCGACGCGATCTATCGACATTCGGGGACCATCGCCGTGCTACCGGGATTGATGGACAACCTGCAGATCCATGTGCCGTTCCTGACGCCACACATGATCGGCACCGCGGTCCAGACGGCGAGCTATCAGTTTCACCATCTGGCCTTCGGTGTGACGCGACCCGATCCCCTGGACTACGTGCACGGGCAGATCACGTCGCTCAAGTCGGCGTCGGTGCATCCGATCGTCCAAAGCTTGCCGCTGGACCTCCGGGCCGCGATCGGAGTGTTCCGCGCGTTGCGCCCAGGGCTTGCGGTGGCCAACGTGAATTTGCCCGACCGCCGGCGTCAGTCGAGCGTGCTGACGGTGCGACCGTCGGCCGATGGTGATGACGAGACGGAACTCGTGGTGCGCTATGGCGAAGATCCTGACGAGTCGGCGCGCATGCAGTCGGCCGTTCGGTCGGTGAAACGCGCACTGTCCGCGCTCGGCTGTCTCGTGCCACCCGGAATGACGCGAGTGCTTCCGCGCGGCACCAGTGTGCACTATGCGGGCACCATGCCGATGGCGAGCGCGCGCGACGGGTACTCGTCCGACAGCAACGGCCTGAGCCACGCCTTTCGCAACCTGTACATCGTCGATGGCGCGAACTTGCCGTTTCTTCCATCGAAGAATCACACGTTCACACTCATGGCCAACGCGTCGCGGATTGCGGAAGGACTTCCGCGCGGCTGATGCCGGGGCGCTCTACCGGCTGGGGAGCCGCCAGGGTGCCTGACCCGTGGCCCATAGCGATTCGAGCAGATCGCGTTCGCGCACGGTGTCCATCGGTTGGAAGAAACCCGGATGTCGATAGGCGACCAGCTGTCCATCGCGGGCCAGCCGCTCAAGTGGGTCGCGCTCGAGAATGGTGCTATCGCCGTCGATGTAGTCAAACACGCCGGGTTCGAAGACAAAGAAGCCGCCGTTGATCCAGCCGCCCTCAGCCTGCGGCTTTTCCGTAAACTCCTCAACCATGTCACCGGCGAGCCGAAGTCCGCCAAAGCGAGCGGGTGGACGCACGGCCGTCACGGTCGCCAGTCGACCGTGCGCTCGGTGGAATTCGACGAGCGCGCCGAGATCGACGTCGGAGAGCCCGTCGCCGTAGGTGGCCATGCACGTGGTGTCGCCAACCAGTGCTCGCATCCGGCGCAGGCGGCCACCGGTCATCGTGTCCAGTCCCGTGTCGACCAAGCCCACGCGCCAGTCAAGCCCACTGCCATTGATGACCTCCAGCGAGCCATCCCGGAGGTTCACGAAGAAGTCGCTTTCGTGAACGGCAATGTTCTTGAAATACTCCTTGATCATTTCGCCCTTGTAGCCGCAGGCGACCAGGAACTCCTCATGTCCGTGCGCGGCGAAGAAGCTCATGAGGTGCCACAGGATCGGGCGACCGCCGATCTCGACCATCGGCTTCGGGCGTGACGTCGTCTCCTCGGCAAGTCGCGTCCCGCGGCCGCCGGCCAGAATGATCACTTTCATGAGCGTCGCATCACTCGCGGTTCACGCGACGGCTTCCCGTCACCTGAGGCTCGGGCAGTACGAACGTCGGGCTGCTGCGCCGCCACGCGGAAAGTTCGTTGGAGAACCGATAACGGATGAGGCCCGCAAAGAAGTTGGCGCACGTCCCGGCATTCACATGCGAGAGGCCACGGCTGCGCATTCTCGCGAACACGCTGTACTCAATGACCCGCACGCCGAGGTAATACGACTTGATCATGATTTCCGGATCGAGAAACCAGTCGCCCGACGAGAGGTCCATGCGGCGCACGACGTCGCGCGGCAGGATTTTCGGAAGTCCGTTGATGTCAAATGATCGAATGCTGGGCCACAACGCGCGGAACAACAGGTTGTAGGTGACCGAGACCACCTTGCGGATGAAGCCGTCCATACGGAAGCGTCGACGGGCTTTGGCCAGAACCGGCTCCTCACACGCCAAGGCCTCCTCATACAGATGCACGGTCTCGTGGGCATCCACCTGTGAGTCGGCGGGAATGAAGCCGATCCA
>JBEBIR010000826.1:0-1847 GCA_040080315.1 Gemmatimonas sp. | reverse complement strand
CTCGACCATTTCGGCCGAGCTGCCTAACCGGTGTCTACCAAACCGGGGTAACCTCATGCTTGGCTTCCGTGTGTTGTTTCCCCAGTTCCCGCGCGTTTCCGTGGATGGCGGTTGCGGTTCCGGCCGACTGTCCAGGCCGCGCAGTCGGTTCAGTCGATCCGCGCAAGCCGATGCACGAGACACAAGTCGTCACCAAATACGCGCGGACCGACAACGACGTAGCCGAGTCGCTGGTAGAACGCATGTGCGCGAATATTGCTCGCGAGGGGATCAATCACGATCGCCGTGACGCGCGGATTGGCAAAGCATAGCGCGTGCGCCTGCCGCATCATCTCGGCGCCGTAACCCTTGCCACGGTCAGCCGACGAACCGATCCAGATGTCCATCGCGCGTAGATGCGGCTCGATCTCGCCCCAGTAGTGCGTGGGCTCCCCATGCGGGTCGCATATCTGCATCGCGCCAATCGGTCGGCCGTCGAGCTCCGCGATCAGGTAGTAGCTGACGTCGGAGCTCTGGCTGAGCTCATCGCGCCAATCCAGACCGCCGAACGCCCGATCCACGTTGTCGTCATCGGTGGTGGCGGAGATGACGTCAGGATCCGCATCCCACCGCTCGAGCGTCGGGACATCGTCGACGGTCGCGCGGCGGAGCCGAATCCCGCTCATTCGTGAACGATTGCCCCACCAACGATCGTGCGGACGATCGCGATGTCCTTGATCACTTCGGGCTTCACCGTGTGTGGGTCGTCGGCCAGCATCACGAAATCGGCCAGCTTGCCGACGGTGATCGAGCCCTTGATCGCTTCCTCATGCGCGGCGTAGGCGCCGTTGAGGGTGTTCACACGAATGGCCTCGCTCACACTGATGCGCTGGTTGACGCCCCACGAGGTGCCGTCCCATCCTGTGCGAGTCACCATGCCCTGAATGCCCATCAACGGCGCGAACGGACCAGGGCTGAAATCCGAACCGGCCGCCGCGCGGATGCCGGCATCCAGCAACGTGCGAAACGCCATGCTGCGTTTCATCAGCGTCTCGCCGTAGAATGGGAACTTGTCGGTGTTGTAGTACGCGTACGTCGTGAACATCGACGGGATCGCGTCCAGTGCCTTCATGCGCCGCACCAAGTCGTCGGTCACCAGGGTGCAATGCGTAATCTTGGGACGCGCGTTCGGTCGAGGAAACTTCTGCAGCGCGCGCTCGAACGCGGTGAGGTACATGTCAATGGCGACATCGCCGTTGGCATGACAGTTCACCTGAATGCCGGCACGATGAACGCGCTCCACCCATGCGTCCAACGTGGGCTGCGTCTCGGTGACGTTGCCCTTGTAGTCGGTGCCCGTATATGCCACGCTCATGGCCATGGTGCGCTCCGAGAACGACCCGTCCACGGTGTGTTCTGACGTCGCGCCGAACCGGATCCAGTCGTCGCCAAAGCCGCTCTTGATACCACTGGCGATCATGCCATCAAGCACCGTGCCGCTGGCCTCGTAGTTGATGCGGTGTTTGAGATCGCCGCGCGTGCGCACATCCTGCATCGCCGCCAGGTCGCCGCCCTCGTGGTGTACCGTCGTAAGCCCGTAGCGGGCGAACTGTTTCGAAATGTGTGCCACGCCGTCGCGGTCCCGCTTGTCACGCTCGGCCGCCGAGTACTGCGGTCGTGCGCCCGCACTGTTCAGCAGGCCCATGGCCCGATCGGTGACGCGTCCCGTGAGTTCGCCAGCGGCGTCCTTGTCGAACGTGCCGCCCGCTGGCGCCGGCGTGCCACTCGTAACCTTGGCCAACTCGAACGCCTTGCTGTTGTAGAACGCCGTGTGTCCGCCGCGATGACGCACCACCACCGGGTGCTCG
>JBEBIR010000825.1:0-1849 GCA_040080315.1 Gemmatimonas sp. | reverse complement strand
GCCGACTGGTTGAACTCGATGGTGCTGCTCGTGAACCCGATCTACAACGCCGACGGCAACGAGAAGGTCACGCTCACGAGCCGCGGCTTCCAGCACGGTCCGATCGGCGGCCAGGGCACGCGCGCCAATGCGCAGGGGCTCAACATCAACCGCGACAACATCAAGATCGAGACACCCGAGGCGCGCTCGATGGTGCGGCTGGTGAACGATTTCGATCCGCACGTCATGGTCGACCTGCACACCACCAACGGCAGCGACCACGGATTCTATCTCACGTACGAGATTTCGCTCAATCCGAACAACGCGGTTGGCATCACCAACTTGCTGCGCAACGACCTGCTGCCGGCCGTCACCAAGGCGGTGAAGGCCAAGCACGACTGGGACTTCTTCTACTATGGCGGCGCGTCGACTCGCCAGGGTGAGCGGGCGTGGTTCGGCGACGCCGAATTGTCCAAGCCGCGCTACACGCACACCTATTTTGGTGTGCGCAATCGGCTTGGCATTCTGTCGGAAACCTATTCCTACGCGACGTTCGAGGATCGCATCAAGGCCGACTATTGGTTTGTCGAGGAGATACTCAACTACACCGCGAAGAATGGCCCGGCCATTCGACAGGCCACAGCGGCGGCTGATGCGGAGTCACTGATCGGCACGCAAAAATCGGTGCGTGGTGCGCTGGTGAAGTTGCCGACGCCCGTGGTCGCTGTGCTGGCGGATGTCGTCGACATCCCCAACCCGTACGTACCCGATCGCCCAATGCGTCGCCGCGTCAACGGCAGCGAGCGACGGGAGACGATGCCCCACTACGGTGTCGTGGAGTCGACGGAGTCCAGCCTGGTGCCGCGAGCGTACGTCATCCCGGCGTCGACCGAGGCGCCGGGCGCGGCCGCCGCGGCTCCTGGACCGCAGCGGCAGGCGGGCAGCCCTTCCGCGCGCATGATGGCCAGCGTTGTCGATCGGCTGTCAGCGCACGGCGTTCGATTTTTCAAGACCAGTCAACCCATGACACTCGCGGGCGAGCGCTTCAAGATCGCGACCTCGCAAGTCAGCGAACGCGAATTTGCGATTGGGCACAAGCTGCGCACGATGACGGGCGCGTGGGAGAACATTGAGCAAGCAATTCCCGTTGGCTCGCTGGTCATACCGATGGATCAGCCGTTGGCACGTCTGGCCTTCATCATGTTCGACCCGCGTTCCGACGACGGTTTCATGACGTGGAATATTCTCGACGCCGTGCTGAGCGCGACGCCGGCGCCACAGTACTACCCCGTCCTGCGTACCATGGCGACGATTCCCAAGTAGTCGATTCCCGTGACATGCGATTCGACAACCAATTTGTAAACGAGCTTCCTGGCGACCCGGACACCTCGCTGCGACGGCGCCAGGTCCTCAACGCCACGTGGAGTGCCGTGCAGCCGACCGCGGTTGCGGCGCCACGGCTGCTCGCCCACTCGCCGGAGGTGGCCGAGCTGGTGGGGTTTTCAGCAACCGACGTTGGCGCCTCGTGGTTCGCGGAGGTGTTCGGCGGCAACCAGTTGATGGAGGGCATGGAGCCCTACGCCGCCTGCTACGGTGGCCACCAATTCGGAACGTGGGCCGGCCAGCTGGGCGATGGGCGTGCCATCACGTTAGGGGAGGTCGTTGGTACGAACAACGTGCGCTGCGAGCTCCAACTGAAGGGAGCCGGGCCCACGCCATTCTCACGCACCGCCGACGGTCGCGCCGTGCTCCGCTCGTCGATACGGGAGTTCTTGTGCAGCGAGGCCATGCATCATCTGGGCATACCAACCACGCGCGCGCTCTCCCTGGTGACGACCGGCGACATGGTCGTACGCGATATGTTCTACGA
>JBEBIR010000118.1:0-8572 GCA_040080315.1 Gemmatimonas sp. | reverse complement strand
CGCCTCCGGATTCGGCGAAGGACTTTTGGCCATGGGAGAAGGCCCTCTGGCTGACGATCGATTCGGCGCGTGTGGATTCGCTCGTCGCAGACATGGTCTCGGCGCACGTGTGGCTCGAACCGACACTCACGATGGAGTATCACTTTGGACGCGCGATTGATCCGCCAATCGAAACGCCGTATCTGAGACGCCCGCCGTCATTGCGGGCGGTACTTTTCATGCGTGGCAGTACGAACGTCGCGGTCGCGCCCTCGTATCCGGACACCTGGCGACGGCAGTCCGCCTTCGTTGGTGATTTCGTCAAGCGTGGCGGAATGGTCGTTGCCGGTTCGGATGGCAAGGCGCCAGGTATTGATCTGCACGAGGAGATGTGGCTGATCGGCGACGTGACGGGCTCGCGCATGAAGGGCCTGCAAGCCGCAACGGGGAATGCCGCGATCGCACTCAACAGGACTGACGTGGGCACGATCGAGCGCGGAAAACTGGCTGACGCGGTGGTCTACAGCACGGATCCGCTGAGCCAGCACTGGGCGTCGCTGCGAATCACCCAGGTACTGAAGGGCGGGGTCGTTCACCAGGCCAGCGACCTGCGTATGGAATTCGAGGCTGAGTATGCGGCAGCGGCGCGGGCGGTCTGGCGCGGACGCATGATCCGGTTGCTCCCGTTCCTCGGGGCCGGGCTACTCTCGGCGGTTGCGATCGTTACACTGTGGCGCCGACGCCGACGCGTCCGCGGCAGCGTATCCTTGTGACGATGAAACACTTCATGCTCGCAGCACGAGACCTCACATTCTGAAAACGAAACCGACTTCCGCGCGCGCACCGCGACGTCGGTGGCTGCGCAATATTCACATGTACGGCGGACTGCTGTGTTCCAGCTACCTGGTTGTGTACGGCATCAGCTCGCTGCTGTTCAGCCATCCGGTGCACCGCCTGGAGCGCGAAGATCCACCGCGCACGTGGACGGACTCCGTGCGCGCGCCGATCCGACTCGATGATCTGAGCGGTTCCTCCCGACGCATGGCGAAGGAACTGGGACTGACTGGCCGGATTCCGTCCACACCGAAGGCGCAGCCGAACGGCGGTTTCGAGTTTGAGGTGGTGCGTCCGGGCGCGCGGAGTAGTGTGCGGGTTGACACGAATGGCGTGGCAGCGATCACGACGACGCGGCGGGGACTGACGGCGGTGCTGAAGGGCCTGCACGACGCGCGGCAGTATCCCGACTCGTTCGCCTTGTCGATGTGGTGGAACTTCACTCACGTCACGGTGGCCGTATTGCTCTTCTCGACACTCTCCGGCTTGTGGCTTTGGATCGGTACGCGACGATTCCCGACGACCGGGTGGCTGCTATTTGGCGGAGGCGCCGTCATGTGCCTCGCGCTGATCGGGTGGTTGATGGCATGAAGTCCGTCCATGCCCTTACGCGTCAGCTACACCTCTTCAGCGGATTGATTCTCGCCGTCGCGGTGCTTTTTTACACGATATCCGGCGTGACGTTTGTCTACGCTCAGTGGATGCCGAGCGAGTCCGCGACGGCGATCACGACGCGCCTCGCCATACCCGCGTCGACCGCGCCCGATGATGGCGCCTTGCGCGCCTTCGTCGAGAAGTCCGTCGCGTCGAAGGGGCGCACGGACGGTCTGGTATCGGTGAAACCCGATGGGCTTCGCCAGCGGTGGGTGTGGCCGACGGGCAGCGCCGAGGTGGTGGTGTCGCCAAGTCGCGACTCGCTGACGATCACTCGAACCCGCTTCGGACCGATTCGCACGCTTCGGAACTTCCATGTGTTGGTGGGAGCACGAGGAGGGATGGGCTATTTCGCGTGGTGGGTGTTGCTGGACGTGCTGTCGCTCGCGATGCTCCTCTTCGCCGTCACGGGACTCCTGCTGTGGTACCGCACCACGAAGGATCGACGCCTCGGATGGCTACTGCTTGCTGGATCGTGGCTCTACACGATCGGCCTGATCGGGTACCTGTGGCTCACCTAGTGCGGTGGGCGCGCTCCTCGCGGGTTATCCGTGACTTGGCTCGATCGTCCTGCCTGTACCCAATCCCCCCGATCCAATAAGCATGTCCGGTATTCCTTCCTTCCCGGCGTCCGCTGACGCTGCGCCCTATCGGCCCGCGATGACCGTGCACGTCGACCTGGATGGCGCACGGGAAATCTTCGCGGGTCACGGGTGGCCCTTCGAACACGAGGACGACTCCATCGTGGAAACGGGCCTGCGCAACTTTTTGGAGCTGTGCGCGGCGCACCAGGTCACGGCGACGCTGTTTGTGATTGCCAACATGCTTGCACGGAAGCGCATTCGCCCGCTGATCGAGGAGGCCGTGCGACAGGGACATGAGATCGCATCACATACCGTGACGCATCGCTATCTCCCCGCACTCGACCGCGCGGACAAGAAGTGGGAATTGGAGGAGAGTCGCCGTATCCTCGAAGGTGAGCTTGGCGTCCCCGTGATCGGATTCCGCGCGCCCGGATACCGCATCGACCGCGAGTCGATTGAGCTACTGGCGGACTGTGGTTATGCGTATGACTCTTCGGCCTTTCCGACGTCGTCGTATGCCGCAGCGCTCGGCACGACGGTCGCTGCCCTCATGGCCCCGCACGCGCCGATCGTCGGGAGTCCCTTCGTGGAATGGCCGATGCCGAAGAGCCTGCGGCTCCCCCCACTCCCGCTCAACCCGAGTTATGCGCTGCTGCTGGGGAACGGGCACTTCAAGCGAGGCATTGCGAGCCATCGCCGGAGTGAGGCGCCGCTCACGCTCCTGTTTCATCTCATCGACGTGGCCGAGCCGCTGCCGACCGAACAACTGCGCGGCTTCATGTCGCGCGTGATGACGCTGTCGACCATGAGCGCGACGGCGAAGATGCGCCGCTGCAATACGATGCTCGCACACGCTCGCGGTTTGTATCGGCCGCTGCGCACCACGCAGGCGCTCGCCGAATGGCGCACCAGTCTGACCGCGTAATGCATCCGCTGGCGGCGCGCGGTGACGGCGCACTGGCTCGCGAGCTCGCCGCCACCGTGCGTGGCGTGCGGGTGTGGTTCGCGTCGCTTGATGCGCTGGCGAGCGAAGACGATCGGTTCGTGTGCCTGTTGTCTTCCGCCGAACGCGCGCGCGCTGACGGACTGCGTGCGTCACAAGGCGTGCGCTTTCGGCGCGCACGCGGATTGCTTCGACTGCTGCTGGCCGAGGTCACCGGCGAGGCGCCGGAACACCTCGCCATTCAATACAACGCTGACGGCAAACCCGCGCTGGCCGCGCACGCCGCGCCGCAGTTTTCGCTGTCATACGCCCGTGGCGTGGTGCTGCTCGCCATTGGCGACGAGCGGCGAGTCGGCGTCGACGTGGAATGGACCAATGGCGAGCAGCGCTATACACACATCGCCGCGCGTTTCTTTTCCGTGGCGGAACGAGCGGCCGTCGATCGCGAAGCCTCCGAGCGCGCGCGGACGATGTTCGCTCGCATCTGGGTGCGCAAGGAGGCCTACCTCAAGGGTCGAGGCGAAGGAATCTCGCAGTGGATTCACCGCACGGATTTTTCGCAGCAGTCCCCGGAAACCGAGGAGCCGAGGGAGGCACAGGGCGTGGCACGTGACCAAGACCTGTGGCGCGTACGCGACATAGCGGACGCACCAGCGGGCTATGTCGCGGCGCTCGCCGTCGAGAACTCGGTGGCCAGATGTTGACCGCGGATTCGCCAGCCCTGCTGCCGCTGCAGCTCGCGCTTATGGTTGCGGTCACGATCCTGATCGGTAAGACGATGGTGCGCTTCGGCGTGCCAGCGCTGGTCGGAGAGCTCTTTGGGGGGATTATCCTTGGGCCAACCATTCTCGGGGCGTTTTTCCCAGAACTACAGGGTCGCCTCTTTCCCACGACGGGGACGGCCGCTCAGGCGCGAGAGGGAATCATCCAGTTCGGCCTCGTGCTGTTCCTCTTCATCACCGGATTGGAGGTCGAGTTCGACCAACTGGCGCGTCATAAGCGCGCCGTGTTGTTGACCACATTGCTCGGGGTCCTTGTCCCCTTTCTGGCCGGACTGGGTTCGGTCATTCTGCTCCCCGAGCTTTGGGACATGACCGGGCGGGAGGAAGGTTGGACCGGTCCGATATTCGTCGGCACGATCCTTTCTATATCAGCGATTCCTGTGATTGCCCGGATCCTGATGGATCTGTCGCTGACGGGGACGTCGTTCGGGGCCATCGTGCTGGCAGCCGCCACGATCGATGACCTGATCGGGTGGGGGCTCTTCGGCTTCGTGGTCAGTCAGATCTCGGGCCGCGGAGCTGGCGAAGGACATGGGTGGGGGGTTCGACTCGGGCTCGTCGCGGCGCTGGCCGTGGTGATCTTCAGCATCGGAACGGCGGGAGGGCGTCGTGTGCTGAAGTGGGTCACCAGTCGTCTCGACAAGACGGGATCGTACGTTCCGTTGATGCTGCTCGTCATGTTGTTGGCGGCGGCCGCGGCGGAATGGATCGGCGCCCATATGATCTTCGGAGCTTTTCTGGTGGGTGTGGCGGTGGCTCGAACGATTGAGCCGCGGCGGCAGGCATACGCCGCGCTGCGCGGGCTCACGTTGGAGTTATTTGTTCCGCTATATATGGTGTCGATCGGCCTGCGCACGAACTTCGCGACAAACTTCGATGTGGTGCTGGTCGTCGTCGTGATGATCGTGGCCACGTTTGGCAAGCTGGCTGGTGCGTCGTTGGGCGCATGGTTGGGAGGCATGAAAGGACGAACCGCCGTGGCCATCGGTTTTGCGCTCAATGCCCGTGGAGCGATGGCGATCGTCCTGACGTCGGTGGCGCTGGACTATCACCTGATCAGCGAGCGCGTCTTCGTGGCGCTGATCTTCATGGCAGTCGCAACGTCGGCGCTGGCCGCGTCGGCGATTCCGCGGGTGCTGAAGGGTGCGCAGGTGACGGTAGATGCAGCGTAGCGAAGATCGCACTCCCGGCGCTCGTGCCGGGCGTGTACACGGATGGCGACAACCTGGATCCAGTGGAGAGAGCAATGGGGCACGGTGAGAAGAGGCCAGTGGTGATCATCGGCGGTGGGCCGGCGGGAACGTCGGCAGCGCTCTGCCTGCGCAAGCTGGGTCACGAGGTCAAGCTGTTCGAGAAGATGAAATTCCCGCGCTACCGGCTGGGAGAATCGCTGCTTCCCGGAACGCTGTCGATCCTCACGCGCCTCGGCGTGGCTGACAAGGTCAATGACGCGGGCTTCGTGCGAAAGAACGCGGCCACGTTCATCTGGGGCGGTGGGCGTCCGCCCTGGTCGTTCACGTTCGGCACGCCCAAGACCGCACCCTG
The DNA here is from genome assembly GCA_040080315.1 of Gemmatimonas sp. GTDB lineage: Bacteria > Gemmatimonadota > Gemmatimonadetes > Gemmatimonadales > Gemmatimonadaceae > Gemmatimonas. Next base: position 3,251 of record JBEBIR010000118.1, on the reverse strand, counting down.
GGTGTACGACCACTCGTTGCAGGTTACGCGCGCTGAGTACGATCACATCCTGTTGAAGGCGGCGGCAGAGCATGGCGCGGAGGTGCGGGAAGAATGTGAAATCTCCGACGTGCAGCTCAGTGAGGACGGCACGCCGAGCGTGGTAACCTGGACCGACGCATCGGGCGGTACGGGCACGCTGGAAACCGATTTCGTGATCGATGCGTCGGGCCTGCGCGGTTCGCTGTCGCAGAAGCTCACGTCGCGGCAGTGGGACAAGTATTACCGCAACATGGCGGTCTGGTCGTATTTCAAGGGCGGCAAGCGGTACAAGGGCGATCTTGAGGGCAACATCTTTTCCGTCACGTTCAAGGAAGGATGGTTCTGGATCATTCCGCTCAAGGACGACACGTACAGCGTCGGCGCGGTGACGTCGATGGAGAACAACGAGAAGATTCGCGAGATGGGCGCGCAAGCGTTCTACATGAGCTGCATCGAGCAGTGCGATCTGGCCAAGGAAATCCTCGCTGGGGCCACCCAAAGCGACGAAGTGCGCGTGCTGCGGGAGTGGTCGTACGAGGCCAAGGAGACATCGCATCATCCGGCATTCTTCTGCGGCGATGCGGCGTGCTTCATCGATCCGCTTTTCTCATCGGGCGTGCATCTGGCCACCTACTCCGGTATGCTGGCGGCGGCGGCGATCGATCACCTCTCGCAGCACCCGCAGGACAAGGACGAGATCCACGCGTGGTACCAGCAGTCGTACCGCGAAGCGTATCAGCGTTACCACAAGTTCGTGGCCGCCTTTTATGCCTGCAACGACGAGCCGGATTCAACGTTCTGGTCGGCGCGCAAGATCGACGGCGCGAAGGACGCTCGTTTCGAAGGCAAGCAATGGTTCGCGACGCTCACCGGCGAAACGCTGCATTCTGACGCGCCGGGTGTGGAGGAGGTCGAGGCGGGTGCGTCAACACTGGCCACCTTGTGGCAGCACGGGACCACGGAGATTTCCGACGAGTACGATGGCAGCGAGCTCGCCAATCGCCGACTGATATTTGCCAACGAACTGTTCAAGCAGTTCACGAGCATGACCAGCATCCGCTGGACCGGCAAAGAGGTGCGCCTGGAGGCCTCATGGCGCGTGCATCCCACGTCGTTCAAGCTGGAACGTCAGTACTTCCTCGGCAACGAATCGGAACGCACGATGCGCGCGTACGCGCTCACGGAGAAGCATCGCGAGCTGTTCGCCGAGTTGCAGAGCGAACCGATGTCGTTTCATGAGCTCCACGATCGTTTGAAGGCGTTGGGCGGGCACGGCACGCCGCTGCAGATCATCGGTCGTCTCAATGAGGAGCACTTTATCAAGGGCTTCGACAAGGACGGCAACCACGTCGTGATCCGCAGCGCGCTGCGGTTCGGTGGTGTTGGATCTGAAGACGACATTTCCTAGCATCCGATTCTGGAGACCACCGTGAACAAGGAAGCGCTCGTCACCGAAATGTTGGTGATCCTGCAGGACACGCTTGACGGGCACGTGCTGGAGGAAGCCGGGGAGTCCGTGCGGGCGACGCCCGACCTGACGCTCATCGGCGAGACGGCCGCCGTCAGCTCGATGGCGCTCGTCTCGTTCATCGCCGACGTGGAGTCGACGCTGATGGAAAGACACAACCTGCAGCTCACGTTGGTGAGCGAGCGGGCGCTTTCGCGCAAGAAGAGTCCATTCCGCTCGGTCGACGCGCTGGCTGAGTACGTGGTGGAGCTGGTCGAGAATCCGGCCGAGGTGTCCGCCTGAACCCCGCCGCCGAAGCGCCCGTGGAGCATGCCGACTGGCAACTGCGTCGCTTCGCAGCAGGGCGCGACCAAACGGCCATTGTCTGGCGCGATCGCGAATACACGTACGGCGACTTCGCGGATCGATATCACGACTGGATGCAGCGATTCGACGCGGCCGGCGTAACCGCCGGCGCCTCGGTGGCCGTCGTCGGCGACTTCTCGCCGGGTTCGGTCACGGCGCTGCTCGCGCTGATTGCACGCCGATGCATCCTGGTGCCGATGTCGCGTGACTCGCGCGACCAGCACGAACAGTTCCATGACATCGCCGAGCTGGATTTTCGCATTGAGCTCGATGAACACGACCAGAGCACGATTCGCGCGATGCCGTGTCGCAAGGGCCATCCCTTGCTGCAACAGCTGCGAGACGCCGACGAGCCGGGACTGGTGTTGTTCAGTTCCGGATCGACCGGAAAACCAAAGGCCATCCTGCACGCGCTTCCGCAACTCCTCGAGAAGTTCCGGACGCCGCGTCACTGCCGTCGCACGGTCACCTTTCTCCTGTACGATCACATCGGGGGATTCAATACCCTGATGTACACGATGGCGAACCTCGGGTGCATCGTTGCTCCTGAGGACCGCAGCGTCGCCAAGGTTTGTCGCGCCATCGAGCGCCACAAAGCGGAGCTGCTGCCCACGTCACCGTCATTTCTCAATCTGTTGCTCCTTGGCGAATCCCATCGGGAGTTTGACCTGTCCTCGCTCAAGCTCATCACGTACGGCACGGAAGTGATGCCGGAGCGCACGCTCGAGCTGCTGACCGAGGCGTTTCCGAATGTGCGACTCCAGCAGACGTACGGACTCTCGGAACTCGGCATTCTGCGCTCCAAATCGGCCTCGGATCGCTCGCTGCTGGTGATGGTGGGAGGCGAAGACTACGAGACCAAGGTCGTCGACGGCACACTGCGCATACGCGCCCGGTGCTCGATGCTCGGGTATCTCAATGCGCCGTCGCCGTTCGATGAAGAGGGTTGGTTCAACACGGGCGACAGCGTAATCCAGGACGGCGAGTACTACCGCATCCTCGGGCGCGTTTCGGAAATCATCAACGTGGGTGGCCAGAAGGTCTACCCGACGGAAGTGGAACGGGTGATCTCGGAGATTGCGGATTTCACCGACGTGGCGGTCAGTGGCGAGCCGCACTTGCTGCTCGGCAATGTCGTCGTGGCGACGGTGCAGATGAGCGAGCCGCTGCCGGCGGCGGAGGTGAAGCGCAAGATCCTCGCGCACTGTCGGGGGCGACTGCAGCCGTTCATGGTTCCGACCAAGGTGACCGTGGTGACGGAGAGCCTTGTCAACTACCGTTTCAAGAAGATCAGGCGCTAAGCACCATGGGCATTGAGTTTCTCGATCCACGCAACGCCACCGACGTCGATCACGTCGCGACGTTATATGAAGAGCACCTGAGCGACAGTGCGGTCGTCCTGCTGGGTCCGCGCTTC
>JBEBIR010000824.1:0-1852 GCA_040080315.1 Gemmatimonas sp. | reverse complement strand
AACTACCTGCGTGCGACGAACTACCGTCTTGGTCTGGTGTTGAACTTCGGCGCCACACCCGAATTCAAACGCATGGTGAACGACACCAGTCGACAGGGCTGAGTCCCGTAGCCTATCGTCATGAAGGAAAGATCGAATACCGCCGTGCGCGTTGTGTGCCCTAGCGCGTTGGGGAGCGATTCGCGCTCGTTCGCGTCATCCGCGTCAGTCAGTACGCCGTCACCCTCTGAGTGCGCCCAGTATCAGCGACTCCAGCAATTGCAGCCCGAAGTACGCGACAATGATCGTGATGTCGAACATGCCGATGTTCGGAATCACACGACGCAGCGGCGCCAGAATCGGCTCCGTCAGCAGGTACGACCAACGCCACCACTTCGAGTACGGGGAGCCGCCCACCCAACTTGAAATGACGCGGGCAAACAGCGCGACCTGCAGAATGCCGAAGGTCCACCGTACGAGCACATAGAGGATCGAGCCCGACTGCGTGGCATACGCCAGCATCGCCAGTTGATCGCGTAAAAATCCGATGCCGGAGATGAGCAGCAGACCGCCGATGATCACCGCCGCCAAGGCCCACCAGGGTGCTGCGTACGGCGTGCCGCCGGCGCGAAGCAAGCGACGCTCCATCGGCGCGATCAGCCAGGGATCGATCTTTTCGCGCACAAATCGCGCGAGGGAAGAAAAGGGCGAGAGCTTGCGCGTGCGCACACTGTACGACGCGAGCGCGGCAACGGCCGTGAGTGCTCCTGCGGCGAATACGGCGGGGCGCAGGACGGCAAGGATAACGTCGAAGACACTGATGACCGATCCGAACATGCCGAACAATACTCTAGAGCGGACGTTCGGGCCTGAGCAGCATCTTGATCGTCCCCGGCAGCCCGGCCAGCCGTTCCCACCACGATCGCCCATGGGCGACCCGCAAATACGCGTCGAGCCGTGACGTGCTCTCCGGTCCATACCCAAACCACCACGGTTGTCGCATGCGCGGCAGCGCGTCATCCACGACCGTGCGGGTTCGCACGCACTCCATCAGGCCTTCCACGCCATGGATGCGTCCAAGACCGCTGGCTTTCACTCCGCCATGCGGGATTTCCGGCAGGCCCGCCGTGATGACGGCGTCGTTGAGCGCCATCGTGCCAGCTTGGAGTTGTCCGGCAATTCGCGCACCGCGTGCGCGGTCGGCGGTCCACACGGATGCACTGAGTCCGTACCGCGTGTTATTGGCCATGGCGATCGCGGCGTCGTCGGACGACGCGCGCACCACCACCAGCACCGGACCGAAGGTCTCCTCCTGCCAGACGCGCATCGCGGTGGTCACGTTGCTGAGGACGACCGCGGGTACTTGCCGCTCCGCGCGACCCGATGCCACCATCGCCGACGACGTCGGTGCGCGCGGTTCCTGTCGCGCGACGACCGTGGCACCCTGCGCCACCGCTTCCTCCAACTGCTCCATGATCAGCGCGCGCTGTGCCGCCGTGATGACGGGACCCATGTCCGCGTTCACGCGTTCATCGCCGGTGTCCGCGACAATGGTGAGCGCTGCGACACCACGCGCCAGGCGCGGCAGGAGCTGCTCATACGCGTCACCAACCGCAATCACGCGCTTGACCGCCACACAGGTCTGTCCGGCATTCGAAAAGCGCGCCCACAGAATGCCGCTGGCCGCGTGCTCCATGTCGGCGTCCTCCAGCACGATCGCCGCGTCGCTCCCGCCGAGTTCAAGCGACACCGGCACAAATCGTGGCGCACACGAGACGGCAATTGACCGTCCCGTGCGTTCACTGCCGGTGAAGAACACCTTGTCGACACTGGCGTTCACCAGTCCGGCGCCCGTGCGACCATCGCCATGCAG
>JBEBIR010000823.1:0-1856 GCA_040080315.1 Gemmatimonas sp. | reverse complement strand
GGGATCGAGCGTGAGCACCGACGCGGCGGACACGTTCACGGTGGTGATGGGCGTCGTCGACACAGCCGCCGGTGTCAGCGGCGTCTCGATGATGCTGTCCGTCAATGTCACCACACGTTCTGCGTCGAGATTGAGCAATTGCCGCAGCCGCACGTAAGCCAGGTCGCGCGTCGTGCGCGCCTGCAGCCAACCCGGACGCTGATTGTCGCGCGTGACCCGCGCTCGAATGAGCTCGAACTCCGACGTCGTGCCCACGCTGCGGGTGAGTTGCACCTGCCGCAGTGTGCGCTCGGCTTGCACCAGCGTTGAATCAGAGATGGTGAGTAACCGATCGGCCAGCAACGCATCGTAGTACGCTTGCGTGACATCCAGCTGCGCCTGTGCCTGCGCGCTGGTGATGCCGATCTCCGCGGCGTCTCGCCCGGCTCGTGCGGCGCGGATGTTGGCCGTGGCACGGCCGCCGGTGTAGATGGGCTGCGAGGCCGTCAGTCCGAGATTGAAGTTGTACTCAGACGCAAAGATCCGCGTGATGGACGACGTCGCGTCGCCGGCCGCGGACGTGTCGGTCCCAGTGCTGCCACCAGTGCCAGCACGTTTCGAAATGGCCGCAAACTGATTCTGCAGTTGCTTCTGCCAGTTGACGGTCGTGGACACCTGCGGCAGCAGCACCGAGCGTGCTTGCAGCTGCTGACCACGCGCGCGCTGTTCGCCGGCGCGTGCCAACGCCACCTGCTCGCTCGTTCCGGTGGCAAGGCGCAGCGCGTCGTTCAGCGAAAGCGTCATCGGAGTGCCGGTCGCGGTGCCGGGTTGCGCGCGCAACACCATCGGTCCCGCGGCGAGCGACAGCGCGGCGAGAATGGTTCGAGTTCTAGCCATCATTCGGCAGTCAACGGTGAAGTACTGACGGATCGCTTTGGCGTACGCTTGGTAGACGGCGTTCGGTTGGTCGCTACGCCGATGCCGCGCAGGAAGATGCGGACATACGCATGGAGGGAATCGTCTACCGACTGCGGGAACATCGCTTTCATGATCTCGCGGTTCATCGCATCGGCGAAAATGGCGCCCATGAGCATTGTGACGGCGCCCCGCACGTCGCCGGGACGGGTCTCGTCCGGGTCGCTGATCCATCCGTGGCGTCGCAACTGCACGACGTACTGTCGCAACTGGGCGAACGCGCCGCTGGGACCCTCGGCCGCGCACATCGCCGTTTCGGGACGCTCGGCCGCTTCGCTCATCATCTGACGCACGATGTCGCGCATGCTCGCCAGCGAGGCATGATGCGCGTGGACCCACTCATACAGTTCGCGCTCCGGATGCATGGGCTCGTGCGGCAGCACCGCGTCCTGCTCAAGGCGCGCGCACTCGCGCATCGCAATCTCCAACAGGGCGTCCTTTGAACCGAACTGGCGAAAGATCGTGACTTCGTTCACCCCGGCTTCATCGGCGATCCGCCGAGTGGTGGCGCCCCTCCAGCCATGTTGGGCGTAGACACGGGCGGCGGCGTGCAGGATGCGGTGACGATGGTCTTCAATCATGTCGTGTAGCCTAATGCAAGTGATCGCTTGCTGGCAAGTGGGTACTTGCTTTCACATTTCCGGACACGCTGGGTGGCGACCTGGCCCGAACCACGCCCCCATCGCCGCAATGCTGTCTCTACCCCATACTATCCCGATATGTCCGGACTCGACGAACTGACACGGGTCGCGCTGCAAGCGCGCGACGAGCGGCCGCACGTGCCGTTGGCGTTGGCGACGCTGCACGCCGTTGACGGGTCCTCGTATCGCCAGCCTGGCGCCCGTTTGCTGGTCGACGCCGAGTCACGGGTGTTGTCCGGTGCTGTGAGTGGCGGGTGCCTG
>JBEBIR010000117.1:0-8591 GCA_040080315.1 Gemmatimonas sp. | reverse complement strand
CAGGAAGCCAGGTCCCATCGTGGCGATTTCAACGATGTGCCCATCGGGGTCGCGGGTGTAGATGCTCTTGAAGTACACGCGGTCCATCACCTCGGAAACGGGCTGGCTGGCGTCCAACAACTTCTCTCGATAGGCAAGCTGCGTCAGTTCGTCGGCCACCGCGAGAGCATAGTGATGTCCCTGCCCTGTTCCCATCTGCGCCCGACGTTCCCTGGCGGGGTCCTTTTCGAGATAGGTGACCAACGAACCGGGACGCGCATCGGGTGATCCCCACGACCAGTGTCGCGTGCCCGGATCGTCGAAGTTCTCGGTCTTCTTCACGAGCGACAAACCCAACACGCCACGCAGGAAGTCGTCGGTGCGTTCGACATTGGCGGTCATGGCCGTGAGGTGATGCATGCCGCGCGTGAGTCGCATGGCGTCGTCGATATGCGGCACCGGCTCGGGCCACAGAAGTGCCGCGATGGCGGCCTCGTCGCGATTGCCACGCACCAGTTCCGGTGGCGGTGTGCGTTGGACGATTTCGCCGACTTCGTCCATGAGCATTCCCGGTCCCTCGGTGGCGATTTCGAGAATCACACCGTCGGGATCACGGAAGTAGATGGACATGAAGTAGTGCCGATCGTACGGTCCTTTCACGGCAATTCCGAGGTCGCGCAACCGTCGCTTCCAGCGCAGCAGTGCGTCGCGGTCGGCGACACGGAGCGCCACGTGGTGCGTGCCGCCAATGCCCGGATGTCCTTTGCGCGCCTGCGGCCACTCGAAGAACGTCACGACCGTTCCCGCGTTACCGGTCTCGTCGGCGAAGTACAGGTGATAGCTGCCGGGGTCGTCGAAGTTGACGGTGGTCTTGATCAGCCGGAGGCCGAGCACCCGCGTGTAGAAGTCGGCTGTTCGCTGCGCGTTGGCCGCGACCAGAGTGACGTGGTGCAGTCCGAGGAGGGTCGGAGTGGTCATATGTCTTTTCCTTGCCCGTCTGGCGGGCTCTCAGTATCTCAGTACTAAGGTATCTCACTTCTGACCTGAGTCAAGTGACGCAGCTTGTTCGCCGATTATGTTCGTCGCAATGGCTCCGCTGCTTCCCACCCCACTCCCGCCGGGGCTCGACTCGAGTTTTGAGGTGGTACGCCTGCTCGGCACCGGCGGGATGGGCGTCGTGTGGCTGGTGCGAGACCGGTTTCTCGATCGTCTGGTCGCTCTCAAGGTGTTGTTGGCCGAGCATTCGAACAGCGAGCGACGCGAGCGCTTTCTGCGAGAAGCCAGAACCAGTGCGCGTCTCGAGCATCCGCACATCATCGATGTGTACCGCGCCGACGAGACGCAGGGCATTGTCTGGTTCACGATGCGCTTCATCGACGGCCAGTCGCTTGGAGAGCGGATTCGCGATCGCGGCGCCCTGCCCGTCTCGGAGGCGGTGCGCATTCTGCGTGAGGTGGCGTGGGGCCTGGCGTACGCGCACGCGCGTGGTGTGGTGCACCGTGATGTGAAGCCGGACAACATTCTGCTCGATCGCGAGTCTGGACGCGCCGTGGTCACGGACTTCGGTATCGCTCGCGATCTGGTGCAGGATGTCACCAACCTCACCATCGAAGGTCACGTTCTTGGCTCAGCGCACTTCATGAGTCCAGAGCAGGCCTCCGATGAGACCCTGGATGGTCGCAGTGATATCTACGCGCTTGGTTGTGTGGGCTATTTGATGCTCTGCGGGCGTGTGCCGTTCGACGGTTCACTGCAGAATGTGCTGGTGGCGCAGGTCACTCGACCGGCACCTCCGCTGCACTCGATCAATCCGCAACTTCCCGCAAGCGTGTGCGCGGTAATCGAGCAGTGCATGCGCAAGGATGCCCATGAGCGATTCGCGACCGCCGATGCCCTCGCGACGGCGTTGGAGGGTCCGCTGCGCGAGGCCGTGTCGCTCGAACAGGCATCGGCTGATGCAGCACACGGAGGCGTGCTGTCAGAGGAAAAGGCCCTGGCCGTGTGGCAGCGGGCGGCGCAGTTGCAGGCCGACGCTGCCCATCGCATGGAGCGTGCGCCGAACCTGCAACCCGCACCCACATCCGACACAGACGCGACGCCGTCGAGCAGCTACCGTGTCCGGGATGTGGAGGCGGCGGCCATCGAAGCGGGCATTTCTCGTCAGTATGTGGCCCTGGCCTTGGCTGAACAGCAATTGCCCGGCGCGACCGGCACGCCCATCCTGAACAGTGAACGGAATGAGCGTCAGTTCACCACGATGCTCGGCACTGCCGATCGCGCGATCAGCGTGTCGCGTGTGATTCCCGCCACGCCGAAGTCGACCCTGTCGGCCATCGGTGTCGTGTTCACCAGCGATCCCTATCGGCTGCGCGTGAACGACACCGTGAACGGACACCCGCTGGATGGCGGCATTCTGCGCTTTGCCTCACCGCGGTTGCGCAACATGACCAACGTCGTACAGACGAAGCGGCTGATCTATCGACTGGAGCAGATTGCGCTCTTCGACCTGAACGTGACGCTGCAAGCGCGCGGTTCCGCCGAACGACCGGCGTGTGAGGTGGTGATTACAGGCGACCTGCGTAAGGGCCTTGAGGGCAACCTTCGCACGCAATGGGGTTTCATTGGAGTAGGAAGCGCGCTGGCCGGTGCCGGTGCGCTGGGACTGTCGGCGGCACTCGGGTCGGCGGCGCTGGCGGCTGTCCCCGGCGTTGGCGTTGCGGTGCTCACTGCTGGCGGCGCGCTGGCGGGTTATCGCTGGTTGTATCGAAAGGCGCTTCGCGAAGCAATCATCGAACTGAACGACCTGCTTGTGGCGGTGGAACGACATCTGACACAACAGCAGCTGTTCAACTTTGACGCGCCACCTCCGCGGTGAGCGGTCCCGGCCTGAACGTTCCGTCCTGAAACGTCCACGCGGTCACACACACTGTTTTCGCGTCCGCCTCGATCACGTTGAGGGCGCTTGGCCGGTGACCACGCATGCGGCTGGAGAGTGTGTTCGCCGTACTCACGATGAAGCGACCGGTCGCGCGTTCAATCACCTCAACGCGCTCTTCATGATCGTGCCCGCTGCACACCACGTCAGCGCGCATGCCCGCAATCGCGTCCAGCATGGCCAGCGGTCGGGCGAGACCCCACCGATGGGACAGTCGGCCGCGCACGACGTTGTGATGCACGACCACTAGTCGCAGATCGCCCGTGGGACTGGCGGACAGCCGAGTGCTGGCGTTGGCAAGCTGCGCATCGGTGAGGCCGCCCTTCACGCGCCAGTCGCGCGGATACCAGGTCAGTGCTTGCGGAAACGTACCGGCGGCAGAGTTCAGGCCAACTATTGAGAGCCCAGGCACGCGCAGCGTGGGCTCCAGGTCGGCGCAAATGTATTCGCGGTAGCGCGCGTGCAGTTGCGCGAAATCTCCATACCCGAAGGGCGCGTGCCACCACATCGTGTCATGATTCCCCGGCACCACCAGCGTGGGTGCGATAGCGCGCAATCGATGGAAGATTTCTCGAGCCTGCTCGAATTCCACCACGCGTGCACGCTGCGACATGTCGCCCGAGACGACGATCGCATCGAACGCCATCGACGCCGCCAGTGCTTCGGCCGCAGCGACATGTTCCGCCGCGAACGGACGTCCGCAGTGGATGTCTGACAGATGCAGCACACGCGTCGGCGCACCGCTCATGCGAGTCGCGCGATGACCGCGTTCGTGAACGCGTCTGTGCTGGCACTGCCACCAAGGTCGCGGGTGAGCGTCTTGCCATCACGCAGCGTGCCTTCGAATGCGTCGCGAATGCGCGTCGCGCGCGCGCTGTCACCCACGTGATCCAGCATCATGCATGCTGCGAGGACCAATGCACCGGGGTTCGCGATATTCTTGCCGGCAATGTCAGGTGCCGTGCCGTGCACGGCTTCGAAAATGGCTGCGCTGGTGCCGATATTGGCGCCGGGGGCAAGTCCAAGTCCGCCCACCAGTCCGGAGATTTCATCGGACAGAATATCGCCGAACAGATTGGTGGTCACGATGACATCAAACATTTCCGGACGCATGACGAGATGCATGGCCATGGCGTCGATGATGCGCTCCTCGAAAGCGACGCGTCCCTCGTACTCACGCGCAACCATGCGACCCACGTCCAGGAACAGGCCCTGCGAGAACTTTAGAATATTGGCCTTGTGGACCAGCGTGACCTTCTGGCGATTGTGACGCAGCGCGTATTCGAAGGCATAGCGCACAATGCGCTCCGAGCCGAGCCTGGTGATGATCGCCACCGACTCGGCGGCGGCTTTCGGGTCGTCACCAATGCGCACATAGTGCTCAACACCGATATAGAGGCCTTCGGTGTTTTCACGCACGAGCACGAGATCGATGTTGTTGAATCGACCGGGAATGATGGTGTGCGCAGGCCGCACGTTCGCGTACAAGTCGAAGGTCTTGCGCAGCGCGACGTTGATGGAGCGGAATCCGTCGCCGACCGGCGTCTCCAGCGGCCCTTTGAGCGCGACTCTCGTTCGCTTGATGGAGTCGAGGGTGGCGTCGGGGATCGGATCGTTCCAGCGGGCCACACCGGCCATGCCGGCGACTTGGCGATCCCACTCGATATCGGCGCCGGCGGCGGCCACGATGCGGACAGTGGCCTCGGCGATGCTTGGGCCTATGCCGTCGCCGGGGATGAGTGTTACAGAAATGGACATCTGCGAAAGATCGCCGACAAAGCAGGCCCGGTGAAGCGTCGAATTCATGGAGAATCGTGGCGGAGACATTGACATCGTCCGATCCGGAGCGCATACCCGATCGGATTCCCCGCGCCGCCTTTCTGATCGCCTGTACGGATCGCGTCCACCCACCTGCCCCCGCCGTGTCTCGATTCCTCCGGCTTCTCCCCTGGCTTGCCACTGCCGTCCTCGGCGCTGGCGCCCTCGCAATGGTTGCCCTTTCGAACGGTGAAAAGGTCAATGCGGCGTGGCTGCTTACCGCTGCCGTTTGCACCTATGTCATCGGCTATCGCTTCTACAGCAAGATCATTGCGAGCAAAGTGTTCGCACTCGATGCCACACGGGCGACACCGGCCGAGCGGCTGGACGACGGCCGCGACTTCGTGCCCACCAACAAGTGGATTGTGTTCGGTCACCACTTTGCCGCGATCGCCGGACCGGGGCCGCTGGTTGGGCCGACACTTGCGGCGCAGTTCGGATTCCTGCCCGGCGCGCTCTGGATTCTTGTGGGTGTGGTGCTGGGCGGCGCGGTGCAAGACTTCGTGATTCTTGCGGCGTCGATTCGCCGCAACGGCAAATCGTTAGGGCAGATGGCCAAGGAAGAAATTGGTCCCGTTGCCGGCGGCACCGCGTTGGTTGCGGTGCTGGGCATCATGATCATCCTGATCTCAGTGCTGGCGTTGATCGTGGTGAACGCCTTGCGCGACAGCCCGTGGGGAACGGTCACGATCGGCCTGACCATTCCGATCGCGCTGCTGATGGGCGTGTACTTGCGTTGGCTCCGTCCCGGCAAAGTGATCGAAGCCACGGCCATCGGACTCGTGCTGCTGTTGCTCGCGTTGTTTGCCGGGCAATGGGTATCGGAGTCGGCGCGCTGGGCGCCCGCGTTCACGTTGAGTGGCACCACGCTGTCATGGCTCATCATGGGGTACGGGTTCGCGGCATCGGTGCTTCCGGTGTGGCTGTTGCTGGCACCGCGCGACTACCTGTCGGCCTTCGTGAAGATCGGCGTGGTGCTGGCGCTTGGCGTTGGCATTCTCATCGCGCTGCCGCCGCTCGAGATGCCCGCCGTTACGCAATTCATCGATGGCACAGGACCGGTGTTCTCGGGCAAGCTGTTCCCCTTTGTGTTCGTGACCATCGCGTGCGGGGCCATTTCCGGATTTCACTCGCTCATTTCATCGGGAACGACCCCAAAGTTGCTGCGGCGCGAGACCGATGCGCGGTTCATCGGATATGGCTCGATGCTGACTGAATCACTGGTGGCGATCATGGCGCTGATCGCGGCCTGTGCGCTGACACCAGGCGTGTACTTCGCCATCAACGCACCGGTAGCGGCCCTTGGAACGACTGCCGTGAGTGCCGCGGCCGCGATCGCCAACTGGGGCTTCGTTGTTACCCCGGAACAACTGGATGCGCTGGCCAAATCAGTCGGTGAATCATCGCTGCTGTCCCGCACCGGCGGCGCGCCAAGCCTCGCCGTGGGCATGGCGCACCTGTTCTCTCAGGTGTTGGGTGGCGAGACGGCATTGGCGCTCTGGTACCACTTCGCGATCATGTTTGAAGCGTTGTTCATTCTGACGACGCTGGATGCCGGCACGCGTGTGGGTCGCTTCATGTTGCAGGATCTGCTGGGCACGATCATCAAGCCGATGGGTCGCACGTCGTGGTATCCTGGCGTGATCATCGCCAGCGCGCTCTTCGTGTCGATGTGGGGCTACTTCCTGTACCAGGGCGTGACCGATCCACTGGGCGGCATCAACTCGCTGTGGCCGCTGTTCGGCATCTCCAATCAGTTGTTGGCGACGGTTGCGCTGTGCGTGGGCACGACGGTGTTCGTGAAGATGGGGAAGGCCCGCTATGCGTGGATCACGCTGATGCCGATGACGTGGCTGGTGATTGTCACGATGACGGCCGGACTGACCAAGATCTTCGCGACCGATCCCAAGCTGGGCTTCCTGTCGCACGCGCGAATGTTGAGCGACGCGATTGCCAGTGGGGTGCTGCCGGCTGCGGTGAAATCGGTTGGAGCGGCCGAGCGAATGATCTTCAATGATCGACTCGACGCGGCGGTGGCGGCGTTCTTCCTGATTTCCGTGGTGGTGATTCTCGCCGACTCCATGCGCGAGTGGATTGCCGTGATCAGCGGTCGGAAGCCGGCGCAGACGGCGGAAGCACCATATGTGAGGACGCAGCTCGTGGGGTGACCGAAAAGCGTGGCGCGTCCGGGTGCCGCTACGACCCGGACGCGCGGCAGGCGTCGATTCGCCTGCACCTTGCCCGGCACTACCAAGCGAAGGAGTGTTTCGGACAGGGGCTCGTCGGTGCGCCGAGGCAATTCGATGTCTCGCAGGAACGCTGCGGGCGCAGTATCGAGTCGCGCGAGCGTGTTGTGGAACAGCGGGCGCAGTTCGTCGAGATGCGGGATGTCGCGCGTCGCATTGATCATGACATCCAGCGCTGCATGTCGCGCTGGTGCAGGCCCAAACAGCACTTCGCGTGTGCTGGCACACGCTGAGGCGACCATCAGTTCAATCGCGACGAAGCGCGTTGCCGGGTGCAACGTGCGATCCCGGGCCATCTCCAGCAAGCGTGCCTCATGTAGTTCGCCGCGCTTCATATCCCACAGGCCTTGAGGTGTGGGCTGCAACGTGCGCGCTAGGGTGAGCAGACGTTGCGCCGAGGAATGCAGCGCCGGCTGATCGGCCTGTAGCGCCACGCGGGCAAGCAACTTTGCTCCATCGGACATCATCACACGACCCACCAATGCATCCACCGGCCTCGGCTGGGCAATCAGGTGCCGTGCCCCCGAGATTGTTTCGCGCGACCGCAGCAGCGCCGTTTCCGTATCACCCCCCAATAGCGCGCTGTCCGCCGACGCTTCGCTTTCCTTCCACAGGCGCTTGAGCGGCTGCATACGCGACATCGGGATCATGCGCGAATCGGCCAATCCGGGAAACCCCGAACGAATACCCCAGAACGCCGGCAGCGGTGTGCTGTGTGTCCAGCGTCGATAGGCGACTCTCGCTTGACCGTTGGACGTATCAGCCGGTTGGTGCGCGATCCATACGGCCGAATCACGTGGTGCCGACACCAGCGCAACGATCTGGGCCAGTGTCGCGCTGTCGGTTGGCGAAAGAGCGCCCAGCGGTTCCACCAGCGAGTCGGCGAGGGCGAGCACCGCTTCCAGGTGGCGCGAAGCATCGAGCGACACGACTTTCGTCGAGCCAGGCCTGTTGGCGTGTCGTCGCTGGTTGTCGCCTGCCGCATACACCGTCGCTGCCGTTGCGCTGGCCACCAATCCGGCAGCCGTGAGCGACGTCAGCAACAATAGCTTGGCGCCGGCAGATCGAGTTGAACTTCCCATGGACTCTCGCAAATTCGGGGGCGGGACACGAGTATTCCTTGTGCCCCGCACGCAGGGCTCCGCCTGCTCAACGAGCGAGTGCGCCGAGAGTCACCACAGCATCACGCTCCAGTCCCATCCTGTCACGCCATGTCGCACTCGAGCCCGTTGAATGCTGTTTCACCCGTCGCGGGATGGCGCCATCGCCTGCGGCGTGTGGCGGCCGTGGTGCGTCGGATTATCGGCGTGCCCGACTATGACGCGTATCTGGCGCATATGCACCGGCACTTCCCCGATTGCACGCCGATGGACCCACGCGCGTTCGAGCGAGAACGTATTGCCGACCGATACACGCAGCCGGGTTCGCGCTGCTGTTAGCACGACTCTCTTGATCATCAGCAGGCTATACACACCACAAAAAGACAGATTGAACCACAGAGTTCACGGAGTGCGCAGAGTCGAGTCAAGCAGTACTCCGTGAACTCTGCGAACTCCGTGGTTGATTTGTTGTCACTTTGCTATTGTCGGCCAGAATAGTTTTCACCACGAAGG
>JBEBIR010000822.1:0-1857 GCA_040080315.1 Gemmatimonas sp. | reverse complement strand
ATCTGCAGGGGCGGCGATGTTCAGCGCGCCAGGTCAATAGGCGGTGGAATCTCGCCTGTGCCGGGGTGACGACAACGCACCTTCGTGTGCGCTTTTCGACGATTTCCCCCGGGCGAGCGAATGAACAGAGACCCACATCACATTCCGTCATGCGCGTGGTGACCTTCGTCACGCTCCGTCCCTGCTCACCCCTCTGGCCTATTCACTCCGCCGGATTCGCATACGACTCCAGATAGCCGCACCGCGGACAGCGATACGTAACCATCTTGTGCGTGTCACGCCCCTTGGTGTGAACGCCGCGCCAGAATGACTTTACCACCGCACCCTCCACCCACTCCTGCTCCTGCGTGGAGTTGTGGTGGCCGTGATCGACAACAAATCCCGCTTCCATCTGGCTCTTGCAGCGCAGGCATTCGAGTTGGGGCATTGGTCGCAGGGTTCAGGTTTCAGTGGAATAGCCGCGTTCGATCAGGAACTCTCGCACGGCGACCGGATCGTGCACCACGTCAAGCGAGTACGGCTTGAGTCCAGTCCGGATAAGCATCCCCACGCCGGCCGCGGTCGCCACGACCACAGCATCGGTGGTTATGCAGACAATGTCGGCGGTGTCCGATAACTGCCCCGGGTGACCGCTGAAACTCATCGCCCCCGTCTGTGAAATAATCGGATCGCGCGTGTGCGCGCCCTCCTCACTCCAGGTCGCACCGGTAAACAGCACGATGTCATTCCCCGGCTCGGCGAATGCGCTCATCGCGTCGCCGTACACCATGGGCGACGGATCGACGGTGGCTGTGAGTCGAAACGCCTCGAACGCGTCTTCGATATCCGCTGCCTCGACCTGGACGCACACACCCGTGCCGTCCGCCAGCACCACCGTCACCGCAGTTTCAGCGATGTGAATACGCGACCACGGTCCGCGAAGTCGACGCAAGGCGCTGACCGATTCGTCGGTGGCCTGATAGTGGTATTGGCGCATGGACAGAATCTAGCCAACCCGCCAGTCTGCTCTAGCCCACCCTCTTCAACACATACTCCCGCTGGAACTCGAACTCGCCACCAAACGTTCGTCGCTCCTGCACAATACGGATCTGGCCCGGCGCGATCGTCAGCGTTTCGCGAATCGTGGCGGGAATCTGATCACCGCCGCGTTCGCGCTCCAGCACCAGCCGGAGCGGTGAATTCCGCGTCAGGCTATCGGCCACCGTCACATCGTAGTGTTTGAGTTCATCACCGCCCATGCCACCCCACTCGGCGGCCGTCAGCGCGTTGTCCAACTGCAGTCGGTCCGTATCACTGACCGTGCGGCCTGGTCCTTCTTTGGTGGTGAAGTGCATATCCAGTGCGTCCGATGCCGGCGCCGGCGACACGCGAACCCGTGTCGATCGCTTCACACGACGCGTGGTGTCGCATTGATCAAGCACCTCAACGGTGCCCTGCCATTGACCAACCATCCCGGCATACACAGGGTCCCGACGCTGAGTGGTGGTGACCACGTGCGACGGAATGCTCGCGACGGCGAACACCACAGCGGGAGCGAGCAGCATTCCGGCCAGCAGACGAATCGGCACTGAGCGCATCGGCAGGCGGGCTCCAAAGGGCGGGGACAGGCGGCGACGATGGTGAGACACCGGACGCCTGCAAAAGGTTTAGCCCAAACGAAAAAGGGGTGAGCAACTCGCGTTGCCCACCCCCCTCCCTACGAACGCCAAGCCTGCTTGTGTCGAGGCTTAGCGAACCCGAGGCCGAGCTCGGGTGCTGCGGTCTCCCTCATCATCTGACGTCGGCCCGAAAGGTGAGGCCGTCGTTGAAGCACCGGTGGTCTCGATGTGCAGCTTCTGCTTCACCACCGTGCCTCCT
>JBEBIR010000821.1:0-1860 GCA_040080315.1 Gemmatimonas sp. | reverse complement strand
GTCCAGTGTGGCGTCACGGCTCGGCTATCGGGGGGTGGGTGGGTTGGGGTTGCCTGCGGCCCCGGCCTGGTGCAGCGCGGACGACCGCTCAGCTCGGTCGCCATTCGTCGCGCCACATGTAAGTGCGAACTCCGCGCCCTCGCGCGCCGCAGCGCTGGTACTCAATACCCGAAATCCTTGCGCGCGATTTTCTACCGCCTCAAGTTATCGCACGTCGTCGCCGAGTTTGGCGCAGCTTGGGGTGAGTCGACGACGACTCACGCACATGCTCGGCGCGCTGCACATGGAGGTGAGGCGCTATGCATTTCGTCATTTATTGGAAGTTCATGGGTACTGCCAGCGACATCGCGTTGGCGCGACAAGATCTATTTGCGGTGTTGTCCACGGTGCCCATCCTGCAGCTCCTTGATGGATTGGCGATTGTCCGTCCAGCGCCGACGGTTACTGCGCGCTTTCTTTCCGAACTGCTCAACATCGAGCGTACGCACGATCCGGCGCTTGATGTGGCTGCCTTTCAGGCGAGTCACGGCAGTTGGTACATGGTGTCGGAGCCTGTGGACATCGCCGCAGCGATTGCCATCGCGGGGCGCGCGCCGGACGGACCGTGAGCACGCGTGTGTTCTACGCATCCGCGATGCTGCTGATGGCGGCGCACGCGAATGCGCAACCAACGCGAGCGCCCGATGCGGCGCGTCCCATTGGGTCGGCGCCGGGTGCACTGGCAACGAATCGCTTGCGTGCCGCGACGCTGGACCTGCCGCTCGCGGAGCGAAGCTACATGCTGGTTAATGTCCCGAATGACCGCACGAACGAATTGTTCGAGGGCCAGCTGGCGTTGCATTTCCCGATTCGCAGCACCATTCGCGCCTCATACGACTCGGCGTTTCAGGACCGACGAGCGAAGTGGCACGTGGGCTGGGCCGGCAGTTTCTCCATGATGTCGGCGCTGCGGATGACGCGTGAGAGTTCGGCGCCGGTGCGAACGCCGTCCTATATGCCGAGGGCGCGTCTGCAGTGGGTGGGCACACGGCGGGACTCTGCATTCACCGGGCCGTTCGCGCCGCTGAGTGATCATGACCAGTGGGTTGTCGATGCGATTGTCGGTCACTACTCGAACGGTCAGGACGGGTGTCTGTTTGTCGGCCAGACTGAAAACACCGATGGTGATTGCGCGTTCGCCGGCGCTCGTCCGTCGGTTGCCGAGCTACGGGTGAATCGGCACGACGGCAGCTTCTCCTCGCACTACGTCGAGGGCGGTGCCGCGTGGCGTCATTTGGCAATTGACACGGCGGGATTCAAGGATGACAGCTACGTGCGATCGGTTTGGTCAGCGGGATTGCGATATCGCAACTACACGTTGCTGAGCGGTATTGGTGGAGGGATGACGCAGGAGTTGCAGGATCTGTATGGTCCGCACCGGATTCGCGCGGTGGGCAGCTATTCGCGCGAGACCAACGACACGCGCAAGGTGCCGGGTCGACTGTGGGTTGAAGGGTTCATCGAGGCAATGCCCGGTGCTGCGGCGCAGGTTGGATCTGTTCGCGTGTCGATGGAGGTTGGACGGTCGTTTGACGCGATGCAGGGGACAGGGCTGTTTGCGAGATACTATCGCGGTCAGGACGACTACAATCTTGGATTTCTGAACAAGCTGAGCGTGGTGCAGCTTGGGATGGTGCTTGGGGGAGAGGCCCGCATCGGATTTCGGAACTGACGCTTTTGTTTTTGCATGCGGCATTTTCCGTAGCATTTGGCGCGGCAGGGGCCGAGGCTCCCCCTTCGCGGCTTGCTGCTTCGCGTACTACGCGTCGTGGCGCTGCGACGGCATGGTCGCACGCTCGCAGAGGCCGCTGCGAGGGAGCC
>JBEBIR010000820.1:0-1862 GCA_040080315.1 Gemmatimonas sp. | reverse complement strand
CAGCGCGCGAAGTGGCGTAGTCATCACGCCGCGCACACGATGGGTGGCCTCCGACCAGAGGATGGCCACCACCAGCGCGGCAAACGCGTACCGGCGGAGTCCCGGTATTCCCACCAGCAGAGCCAGCAGCGCGATGTTGCCGCTCACATACAGCACGTTCTGCGTGACGGCACTCCACCGGCGCCGACGTGACAGGCTTTCCATCAACAAAAACGTCGCCACGAGATACATACCCAGCACATCGACGGTCTGCCCCCAGAACGTCAGTGAGGCGTGAAAGAACGCCGAGCCCGCACCAACGACGAACACCGCGCTGGCGAATCGCCAAGCGGTGGGTGTGCGCGACCGCATGAGCACGAGCAGCGCCACCACCACGAACGCGCCGCTGCTGATGGCATTTGCGGGTTGACGCACGGCGCCAGCATGCACCGCTTCGCAGAAGCAACGGTCGGGCATGCAACTGGCCGTGCGCCAGTCAGTCCACGATTGGGTCATAGGCTAGAGTCGATCTTGAAACGCCTTGTTCGCGATGGAGGAACAACAGAGCAGAGACGGAAGACTGGAGACGGCAGACCCAGACGAGACTGGTCTTGGTCTCGAGTCGCCCGTCTGGCGTCTCTTGTCTCCACCCTCGCGAAAATGGCGTTTCAGGATGTGCACTGGGCTAGGAACGGGCAAGGGAATCGACGTCGGAAACGGGAGGAGTGAACGCGTCCGGATACATACACTGTGACAGTGTGCGCCGTGTCACCAGTGTTTGCGCACCGTATGCAGTACCATCCTGAAGCCTATGGAACGCGCCCGCGTATCACTCGTCCACGTCATTCGACGTGTGGTGCTGGCCAGCGCCGTGCTGCCCGCGCTGATGCTCGCGGCCTGCTACGTCGATCATGCCGTCGCGGTGCGCCACGCTGATGCGGCGACTTCCGGTGCCGCGGCCGCCTCGCCGCCGCCAGACGGTGCGCCAGCGGCTCGTCGAACCATTGCCGTCGGCGATACGGTGCGGCTCCAGTCTCCGGCACATGCACGACGTGATCGGGTGGTGCAATGGAGTTCGACAGCGCCAACCGTTGCGTCGGTATCCGCGCAGGGCATGGTGATTGGGCTGTCATTGGGGAACGCCATCGTCACGGGCACGAGCAAGAGCGGGTTCGTGCGTCTCAACCTGACAGTCGCCGCGCGTACGCCTCCACCACCACCGGCGCCACCGGCACCACCCACGCCACCGGCACCACCACCGCCACCGCCAGCACCACCCACGCCGCCGCCGTCCGGCGCGCTTGGAGTCAACGCGCCACTCGGCCGATTACTCCCGGCAAACAATCCGTGGAACCAACCGGTTGATACCGCGCAGCTCGATCCCAACTCGGCCGCGATCATCGCGAACATCGGCCTCTCGAAAGCGTTCCATCCCGACTTCGGCGCCAATTGGAATGGCGGGCCATTCGGCATTGCGTACATCGTGGTCGCCGGATCACAGCCGCGCGTGCCAGTGACGTTTGTCTATGCCGACGAGAGCGACGTGGGACCGTATCCCGTGCCGCCCACTGCTCCCATCGAAGGCGGTGCATCGTCCACTGGTGACCGTCATGTGCTCGTGGTCGATCGCGACAATTGGAAGTTGTACGAGTTGTACGCCGCCTATCCACAAGCGGGGGGTGGTTGGCACGCGGGCTCCGGTGCGATCTTCGACCTGAATAGCAACGCGCTGCGACCGGCTGGTTGGACCTCCGCCGACGCTGCTGGTTTGCCGATTCTGCCAGGACTCGTGCGCTATGACGAAGTCTCGGCGGGCACCATCGCCCACGCGCTTCGCTTCACGGTCTCGCGTTCGCGACGCGCGTACATTCCGCCGGCAACGC
>JBEBIR010000819.1:0-1862 GCA_040080315.1 Gemmatimonas sp. | reverse complement strand
GTACTAAGTACTCAGTACTCAGTACTAAGTACTCAGTACTAAGTACAGCTGTCCCGGATCTACGGTCGCCAACTGTGTGCAGAGCGCGCTGATGCGCTCCACGGCGTCAGAGACAAACGCTTCCCCCTGGGCGGCGGTGGCTTCGCGTGGATCGCCCACGCCCGTGTCGTCCGTCACTTGTGTCCATCGACGCGGCGTCCAGGCCCATCCTTCTCGCACGCCGTCAAGCACGCTGGTGCGTGCACGACCGTCGCTCCACACGCGCCGATCGGCGACCAGATGCGGCGCCACATGCAGCACGGCCGCGGTTTCCAAGGCTCCCGCGTGATCGCCCGGCTCAGCGAATCGCCCATGGTCGCCCGCCTGCCACCAGTTCGCAATGACCAACAGCATCCGCGATTCGGGTTGCAACTCGCGTACCAGCGCGCGCAGTTCGTTGCCACCATGCGCGTTCAACAGTACCAGCGCACGCACACCATGCGGTTCGATGCTGCGAACGATATCACGCAAGACCGCCAATTGCGTGGACGGCATCACGTTCAGTGTCAACGGTAAATCGAGCTGCGTCGTGTTGACCCCGAACGGCATCGCGGGCAGCGCGACGACATTCACGCCATTGGCAGCACACAGGGCCGCGACACGGTGCGCCACCTCGCGCCCGAGCAGCGTGTCGGTGCCATATGGCAGGTGCGTGTTGTGCGGTTCGGTGGCCCCCCAGGGCATGATCGCGACCGACCACGTCGTGTCGCGAACCGCTGGCCACGCGAGTTCCTCAAGGACTCCCGGGCGAGGTGCGTACGTCATGCGCTCACGAAGATCATCGCGCCATCCATTAGCGCACTGACGCGAACGTATCGCATTGATTGGCGTCGCCGGCATCGAATCCACGCGTGAACCACCGCGTGCGTTCGGCCGACGATCCATGCGTGAATGTCTCCGGATTCACGCGTCCCCGTCCCATGCGCTGCAGCCGATCGTCACCCACCGCCGCCGCCGCCGAGAGACCCTCGTCGAGATCGCCCGGCTGCAGTTGTCCATTGCGCGCCGCCTGATACGCCCACACACCGGCATAGCAGTCGGCCTGCAGCTCCATGGCCACCGACAGTCGATTCTTCAATTGCGGATCGCGCTGCTGTGCCGATCGCAGTTCACGCTCAGTGCCCATCAGATTCTGCACATGATGTCCGATCTCATGCGCCAACACATAAGCCTGCGCAAAGTCACCGGGCGCGCCAAACTGGCGGTCCAACTGATCGAAGAACGCGAGATCGATATAGACCTTCTGGTCACCCGGACAGTAGAACGGACCGGTTGCCGCTTCCGCGAAACCGCAGGCCGACGTGATGGCATCACGGAACAGCACGAGCTTCGCGTCGCGGTAGCCTGGCAACGCGCGACTCCATCCGAGTTGCGCGCTGTCCAGAACGCTCGACATGAACAGGACCATGCCCTCTTCAGTGGAATCCTGAAGTGGGGCGGTCGCGCCACCCGCTGGCATTGCCGCGCCCGGCACCTCGCCAGCCAGCCCGCCGAAATCGCTGACCAGATCTTTCTTGAAGATCACGCTCAAGGCGATCAGTACGACGAGTCCACCCAAGCCAATTCGTCGACCGCCGCCGCCGCCGAATCCTCCTCCGCCAGATGTCGCGCCTCGTTGGTCTTCGAGATTGCGACTGCGTCCTCCAGGAATCCAACGCATTCAGGGTACCGGCGCGGGGCGCAGTGAAAGAAACTCAAAATCGTCTGCGCCCACGGTCTTGAGCCAGACAATCACTTCGCTGATTCGGTGTGGCGGGAATGTGCCGCGTTGACCTTGAATGCGGCGTACGAGGCGCACCTCGCGACCTTCCTGCGTCCAGGTG
>JBEBIR010000818.1:0-1865 GCA_040080315.1 Gemmatimonas sp. | reverse complement strand
ATCCACCTCCTCGTCAATCCGGCCGCCGGCAACGGCCGCGCACGACAGCAAGCCGAGCGGGCCTACGCCGCCCTCCGCACCATCGGCCCTGTCAAAGTTGTCGAGTCCACCCGCCCCCGCGACGAAACCCGCCTTGCCACCGAAGCCGTCCACGCGAATGCGAAGGCGTTAGTCGTGTTGGGCGGCGACGGCTCCGTCACGCACGCCGCACGCGGACTCATCGCGGCGCGCTCGAACGTACCACTCGGCATCTTCGCCGCCGGCACCGGCAATGACTTCGTCAAGTCGCTCGGCGTTCCCGCGCACGATTTCCTCGCCACGGCACGCCTCATCGCCAACGGCACCACGCGTCTCGTCGACGCTGGCGAGATGGACGGCGTCCCCTTCGTAAACGCTGCGGGTGTCGGTTTCGATGTCGAAGTGCTCCAACACGTCAAAGATCCGCGTCGCCGACTGCGCATGCTGCAGGGCACCACGCTCTACGTGGTCACCGCACTCCAGCAGCTCTTTCGCTATCGCGGATTCTCAGCCAGCGTTGACGTACTAAACCAAGACGCCACACGTGAATGGCTCACCGTCGTCTTTGCCAACGGACAGTATTTCGGCGGCGCCTTCCGCATTGCACCTCACGCCGAGCTTACCAACGGCCTGCTCGACGTCGTCGGCATCGCCGACGTACCCGCCGCCACACGTGCAGCGCTGTTCGCGCGCGCGTTGCGCGGTGCGCACATGGATCAATCGGCGGTGCACACCGCGCGCGCAGCCGAGTTCACCCTCCACTCGGCAGATCGTCTGCATTTCCAGGCCGATGGTGAACCGCATCACGCCAGCAGTCGCACCATTCGCGTTCGGAGCCTGCCCAACGCACTGCGCGTGGTCGCGCCGTAGGTCAGACAGGCTCCAGGTACAAGACTACTTGCGACGCGGCTTCGTATAGATCTGCGAGCCGATCACGCCACCCAGCACCGCGCCGGCCACGGCACCCACCGCGCCACCCTTCACTTTGTCGCGCGATGTCAGAATTCCGACCGCCGTTCCTGTCGCGGCACCGATCACCGCACCACGTGTCGAATTGCGTTCAGTAGTCGGCGCCGACGTTCCAGCACCACCACCATTCCCCTCGTCACCAACGCCGGCGCCAGACGACGTACCCGCCGACTGCGTGGACGGACGCGTGCGATACACCACCCGCGTTGGCGCGTCACGATACACCACACGCGGCGGTGCCGCGTACACGGTCTGCGCGGGATACGGATATTGGGGCGGCACGCCATACTGCGGCGCATAGCCTGGCGGGTAGCCCAGTTCTTGCGGACTCGCAAACTGCTGCCGCATGGAAGGCGCCTGCGCCGCCGCAGCCAGATCGGCACGCAGCAAGTCATCAGTTCGACTGTCGTTGCGACCACACGCGGAAAGTGTGACCAAACCGACAGGAAAGACCAGCAGGGCGAGTCGCGAACGAATGAGTGTCATGAAGCCTCCGAATGGGCCGTGCGAAAGCGCAAGGCACGTGTGCGGCATACGCCGCCAATAGTCCCTACTAGCACGAGCCGTGCCATTCCCTATCTCTCGGTGTACCAACGCATATGGACTTGAGGCTACGCGACCTGTCCCCGCTTACAGTCACTTGTCCGTCCTGATCCAGCGACAGCGGCACAACGCTTCGCCAGACGTTATCGTTCTAGGGTAGCCGCCACGCACCACACGGCGGTCGCTGCGATTCACCACCCGTCTTTGAGGAGCCGTTCATGTCCGTGTTCACGCGCTCGGTGCGAAAGCCACTTGCTGCCACCATCACGTTGGTCACTCTGTCCGCCCTGGCACTCGCCTCGGCCGGCGCACAAGCGGCACCTGCGGCAAACGCG
>JBEBIR010000817.1:0-1865 GCA_040080315.1 Gemmatimonas sp. | reverse complement strand
CCTTCCACCAGCGCGATCATGCGATCGATGAAGGTCTCGCCGGGATTGGCCGTGATACGAATGACGAGATAGTCGGAGAGCACGCGAGTGCCGCCCGTCACCGCAGATCGATCACCGCCGCTTTCGCGAATCACCGGCGCACTTTCCCCGGTGATGGCGCTTTCATCCACCGAGGCCACGCCTTCCACGACTTCGCCGTCTCCCGGAATCACATCACCCGGCAGACAGAGCACCCAGTCGTCGCGACGCAATGAGGACGCCGGCACGTCAGTGGCCGCAGCCTTGTCGATGCGGCCGCCCATCGGCGCGGCAGCGCGCAACTTGCGCGCCGACGTCTGTGTGCGGCTCTTGCGGAGCGTGTCGGCCTGCGCTTTGCCACGCCCTTCGGCCATGGCTTCCGCAAAGTTGGCAAACAGCACGGTGAACCAGAGCCAGATCGAGAGCTGCAGCAGGAAGCCGATGCCGGGCCTGCCCGTTACGACGTCACGGAGCAACACAACCGTTGTGTAGATCGAACCGATCAACACCACGAACATCACCGGGTTCTTCACCATCAGGCGCGGATCGAGCTTGCGGAATGCGTGGACAATCGCACTGCGCACAATGTCCGCGGCGAACATCGGACGTTTGGCTCGGTCGGCGTGCGACGGGGGCTGGCTATTGGTGGCGGTCATGGTCAGGATAGCGCTCCGGCGCCCATGAGGAAGTGTTCAACGATGGGACCGAGCGCGAGCACCGGGAAGAACGTCAATGCGCCCACGATCAGCACGACGCCGATCAACAGCGTGGTGAACAGCGGTCCCGATACGGGAAATGTTCCGCTCGACGCGGGAACCACCTTCTTCTCGGCCAGGAATCCGGCGAGGGCGACCATCGGCACGATGAGCGCGAAGCGCCCAATCAGCGTCGCGAAGCCGAGTTGCGTGTTGTACCAGTAGGTCCCGCCGGTCAGTCCGGCGAACGCGGAACCATTGTTCGCGGTGGCCGATGAGAACGCGTACAGAATTTCCGACAGCCCATGCGCACCGCTGTTGTTCAGGCCGGCCAACCCTTGCGGCGAGGCGACGCTGACGGCAGTAAAGATCAGGATGGACGCCGCCGCGGCGAGCACGTATAGCATGGTCATCTGGACTTCGCGCGCCTGGATCTTCTTGCCCAGATACTCTGGCGTGCGACCCACCATGAGGCCGGCGATGAACACCGTGAGCACCACCATGATCAGCATGCCGTACAGGCCAGCGCCCACACCGCCGAAGATGACCTCGCCAAGCTGCATGTTCACGATCGGCACCATGCCGCCCAGCGGCGTGAACGAGTCGTGCATGGAGTTCACGGCGCCACACGACGCGTCTGTCGTGATCACGCTGTAGAGCGCCGAGTTCGCGATACCAAAGCGGACCTCTTTGCCCTCCATGTTGCCGCCGGGATTGATTGACGTCGTCGCGACGTCGATCCCCCGCGAGGCATGGATCGGATTTCCGCGGGCTTCCGCCCAGTACGCGGCAGCCACGCCCGCGAAGAAGAGCACGAACATCGCGGTCCACACCGACCAACCGTGCCTGACATTGCCGGTCATCCGACCGAGCAGATACACCAGCGCGGACGGAATCATGAAGATCATGGCCATCGACCAGAAGTTGGTCCAGGGCGTGGGATTCTCGAACGGATGTGCGGCATTGGCGTTGAAGAAACCGCCGCCGTTGGTGCCCAGCTGCTTGATGGCCTCCTGGCTCGCCACGGGACCCATCGCGATGGTCTGTTTGGCACCTTCGAGCGTCGTGATGTCGAGATAGGGATCGAAGTTCTGGATCACACCCTGCTGCACCAGCACCAGGGAGAACACCAGCGACAGCGGCAGCAGCACG
>JBEBIR010000816.1:0-1871 GCA_040080315.1 Gemmatimonas sp. | reverse complement strand
GCATAGGCGAGTTGCAGCGCGGCTTCCTCGATGTTGGTCTCGTTGACCGACAGTCCTTCAGCGAGCTTGCCGCTCGATTTCGACGAGCCGCCGAACGCGCCAAAGATCACGTTGCTGAGTGAGCGATTCATCGCCTTGCACATCACCAGACTCAGGATGACGCCTGACGAGCCAACCAACGCGCCGGAGACGATCAACACTTCGTTGTGAATGATGAATCCCGTCATCGCGCCGGCGAGGCCCGAATACGAATTCAGCAACGAAATGACCACCGGCATGTCGGCACCACCGATGGGAATCACCAACGTGACGCCCAGCAGCAATGACAGCGCGACGAGAACGTAAAACGCCGCATGCGGTGCGGTCGGATCCATCACCAGCCAGGCCGCCAGCGCGGCGATCACCAGGAACATCAGCGCATTCGCGGACTTCTGAGCCGGGAAGGTGATCGGCTTTCCCGTCATGACTTCCTGCAGCTTTGCCCAGGCGATCAGCGAGCCGGTCAGCGTCACCGCGCCGATCAGCACGCCAAGGTGCGTGGAAATAGCCGTGTCTACGGATGCCGTGATGCCGCGATTGCTCGTATTCAGATACTCAGCGATCGCGACCAGCAGTGAGGCACCGCCGCCAAAGCCGTTGAGCAGGGCGACCATTTGCGGCATCGACGTCATCTTGACCGTATAGGCCAACCACAGACCCAACGCAGTGCCGACCACCATGCCAGCGGCGATGGTGGTGTACGACACGATTCCGGCGTCGATCAACGTGACGAGGATCGCGATGAGCATACCGATGGCCGAAATCCGGTTGCCCTTTCGCGCGGTTTCGGGGCTCTGCAGTTGCTTGAGACCCGTGATGAACAGCACGGCAGCAACAAGGTAGATCAGGCGCACCCAGGCGACGGAGATCACTTGGAGCCCTCCGTCGGACTCTTCTTGAACATCTGCAGCATGCGATCGGTAACCGCGTATCCGCCCACCACGTTCATCATCGCGAGCACGATGGCCAGGAAGCCAAGCACCGATGATAACCAGCCGAAGCCGGCACCGGCCACAAGCATGGCACCGACCACCGTAATCCCGGACACGGCGTTGGCACCGGACATCAATGGCGTGTGCAGCGTCGTCGGCACGCGGCCAATGAGTGCGGCGCCAAGATAGGTGGCGAGAACGAAGACCACGATTCCGCCAATCAGTACTTCACTCACGAGGCTTTCCTCCCGGTGACAATCATGGCGCCGGTGATCTCATCGGCGCCGTCGACGTTCAGTTGACCTTCCTTTGTGAGGAGGTGCTGCACGAAGGTGAGCACATTGCGGCTCAGCATCTGTGAGGCGTGTTGCGGCATCGTAGCGGGCAGATTGATCGGGCCGATCACCTGCACGCCGTTCACGTCCACCGTTTCACCGACCTTAGTGGCCTCGCAGTTGCCGCCCGACTCTGCGGCGAGGTCGACAATCACCGAACCTGGTGCCATGGTGCGCACGGTGTCTGTCGAGATGAGCCGAGGCGCGGCGCGTCCGGGAATCGCCGCCGTGGTGATGACGAGGTCCATGGTGGCCAAGTGACTTCGCAGAGCCGCCTGAATCGCCGCTTGCTGCTCGGCACTCTGCTCTTTGGCGTATCCCCCGGCGGTCTCTGAATCGGCGGCAATCAGGTCCTGCGCGACGACCGTTGCGCCGAGCGAGCGAATCTGTTCAGCCGCGGCGGCGCGAATGTCGAACCCGGACACCACGGCACCGAGTCGACGCGCGGTCGCAATCGCTTGCAGTCCCGCCACACCCGCGCCCAGCACGCAGCATTTCGAGGGCGCGATGGTGCCGGCCGCGGTTGTCAGCATGGGCAGGAACTTCACCATCGCCGACGCTCCAA
>JBEBIR010000815.1:0-1873 GCA_040080315.1 Gemmatimonas sp. | reverse complement strand
GATGATGGCGGCAAAGACGATGGCCAGCACGCGTTCCGGCATCTGGCCGGCACCGGTGTCCACACCCAATCCACCAGTGAGCGCGCCGGCAACACCATCCGCGCCGATCCGTGTGACCATCGCGGCGCCGTCATCGCGCCTCACGCGCTATCGGCAACCGACTGGGTTCTTCACCGTCAACTTCCCCGACAACTGGCGCGCCATCCAGGCGCCCGGCGCGTTCGCAGCGACCATCACGCCTCCCGCCGGTCTGGTGACGCTGGCCAACGGGCAGCAGACGATTGCCTACGGCGTGGTCATCAACCACTACTATCCTTTCGACGGCGAGTCCGCGCGCTGGGACGCCAGCATGAGCGCGCACTATGCGCCATTCGAACGCACCGTGCCGCCTCGCGGCGCGCTGGAGGATGCGACGGACGACCTGATCAGAAGCATCCTGCGTGCCAACGGCTACTTGACCGCGACACCCGGATCGGCGAAACCCGAAACCATCGATGGGGTGGCCGCCTACTCAGCGATGCTCAGCGGCATTTCCCCGTTGACCGGTGAGGAGGAGCAGGTGAAGGTGTACACGCGCATGCTGCCCGACGATCACGTGCTGTTCGCACTCTGCGTCGCCCCAACGCGCGATTTCAGCGTGCTGGAACGCACGTTCGGTCGCATAATGCAGTCGCTGGTCGTGAACGAGGACGTGGTGCACGGCATTGCGGGGTCGGGGCGCAGGTAGGCGCGCTCCGCGCTTCAGATTCTACCACGAAGTTCACGAAGGACGCTAGGAACGAAGACAACGCCCTTCTGCTGGCGCGTTGGCTATTGGGGAGGTCGCGACCACCTGAGCACCCTCGACACGCTCGCGCATCGGGCCGATACTTGAGGTTCCTCTCATCCGGCCCCAGATGACCAAGCCGTTTTCGCGACGTGACTGGATCAAGACCGCAGGCGTCGCCGGAGCGTTGGCACCGCTCGACCTCGTCAACGGGCTGGCCCACGTGGCACGCCCCGCGTCACCGCCGACGCCGTCGCCAATCGACATTCGCACCGTGAACGCGCCCGGCGACGTGGTTGAGCTGTATTCCACCAGCAATGTGTTCATTCCGCCGCGCGGTCCGTCGTTCATGAAGTTCAGCTTTGACTTCCCCGAACCCGGCGTGGTGTTCGGTGATCATCGCTTCAGCTTTCTCCTTTTCACCGAGGAGAACACCTACAGTCTCGATCGCGCGCTCATGAAGGCCAGCGGCGGCGCCGACGCGCTGGAACTCACCTGCACGGGCCTGGTGTGGGCGGGCGGGCAGGAGAAGTCGCCGGGCACCGTGACGGTGAAGTTTGCGCGCAGGGGTCGCACCATCGAGTGGGACATCGTGGCCGAGATGGGCAAACCCATCAAGACGGTGACCACGGTCATTCGCGACGTGCCGCGCGGCAAGGTGTCGTTTGGCGGCGGCACGGCGAATGAAACGCGCGACGGTGATGTGCTGGGCGGATACACGTTTGGCGCGGGTGACCTGCACGGCGCCGGCACGCCGCAAAGTATGACGACACCAGTCACCATCCTGCAATCGAGCGACACCGACTTTCTCTACGTGACCACGCAGGACACGCGGGTCCGCCCCAAGCGCTACTACTATCAGGCCGGCGAACGCGCGTTTCGCATGGAAGCGATCTACGAGCACGACGCCTGGCGAAACGACACGCGCGTGGTCGTTCCTCGTTGGCAACTCGGCCACGCATCGACGTTCGAGGACGCGATGACGCCGCACATGGCGCACATCGAGAAGGCCTTCAATCTCCAGGCGTGGGAGACACGCGCTGACGTGCCGGCCTGGATGCGCAACATTGCCATGGTGACCACGCTGCACGGCATGCACTACACGGG
>JBEBIR010000814.1:0-1876 GCA_040080315.1 Gemmatimonas sp. | reverse complement strand
CGGGCGCACCGGATCGCGCACGGTGGCCTGTGTGTCCAGCAATTCAAACACGCGCGTGGCAGCGCCGAGGGCTTCTTGAAACGAGCCAAACAGCGTGGCCAGCGAGCCAACGGCGGCGGCCACCGTGAGGGCGTAAAACAGAAACGACACCAGCGCACCGGCGGTAAGCCGACTGTTCAGCACTTGCACGCCGCCCTGCCACATCACCGCGACCACGGCCGCAAAGGCGACGAAGCCGACGATCCCAAAAAACGCCGCCCGCAACCGGGCGCGCTGCACGGCGGCCACGACGACGTCGCGCAGCAGGTCGCCGAAGCGGACAATCTCCTGCTTCTCACGCGTAAAGCTCTGCACGATGCGAATGGCACCAAACGCTTCGTCGGCCGTGCCCATGGCGTTGGCCACGCGATCCTGAACTCCCGTGCTGGCCTTCTTCAGCGCGCGCCCAAACACGATGGCGGCGCCGACGACCAGTGGAACGACCGCCAGTGTCGTGAGTGTGAGACGTGGATTGGTCACCGTGAGCATCGCGATGCCACCAATCAGGAACAGCGATTGCCGCGAGAGTTCGGAGATCCATGTCCCCAGCAGTGACTGCAACAATCCCAGATCGCTGGACAGGCGACTGGTCAACTCGCCGGTGCGACGTTCGGTAAAGAACGACGGGGACAATTTGATCAGATGTCCGAATGTCTGCTCGCGTAAGCTGGCGATGATGCGCTCGGTGGTCGCACTCAGCAGGTAGACCTGCACGAAATTCATCACCGCCTGCACCGCGAAGACGCCAAGCAACAGCAGCGCCACGCGATTGAGCGCGGTGCGGTCTTTGAGCTCGAACGCGGCGTCGAGCAGATAGCGCAACACCAACGGAAAGAAGAGACCGGCGGCCGCGGCAATCAGCAGACAGACGGCCGCCACGGCGAGGCGCGAACGATAGGGGCGGAGGAGCGGGAGCAGCCGCGTGAGTGGACGCGGTGAGGGAAACCGTCGGCGGTTTACGCCGCGTCCCGATTCAACCAATGGCGCGGTCCACAGCCATCGCGACAAACAGCAGGGCGAGGTACAGCAAGGAATACTTGTATACCCACCACGCCGGTCCCGACCATGGTGTTCCTGCTCTCGCCGCGCGCAGAATGCGGAGCACGCCACCCATCAGCAACGCACCGAGCACAACGGCGGACACAAAGTAGAACAGGCCGAACGCGCCGAACAGCACCGGAAGCAACGTGAGTACCAGCAGGATCACGGTGTACCACACCATCTGATGCATGGTCTCGCGCTCACCCCATACGAGCGGAGCCATCGGCACGCGCGCCCGACCATAGTCCGCTTGCTTCAGCAGCGCGAGCGCCCAGAAGTGCGGCGGCGTCCAGTAGAACACAATGAGAAACAGACAGAGCGCCGTCACGTTGAGTGACCCGGTCACGGCCGCCCAGCCCACCAACGGTGGAAACGCGCCGGCGGCACCGCCAATCACGATGTTCTGCGGCGATGTGCGTTTCAGCCATCGCGTGTAGATGAACACGTAGAAGTAGAATCCCGCCAACGCCAGTCCTGCAGTGAGCACGTTCACGAATTGGGCCAGCATCCAGGTGGCCAACGTGGCACAGGCAATGCCGAACGCCAAAACCTGCAGCGGCGACATGCGACCGCTGGGAATGGGACGCAGGCGGGTGCGCGCCATGATGTCGTCGATGTCGCGGTCGAGATACATGTTCACCGCGTTGGCACCGCCGGCCATCAGGTAGCCGCCGATGGTCACGAGCACCACCGTGAGCCAGGACGGCGAACCGGCGGCGTACATCGGCGCGACCGTGGTCACCAGCAGCAGCGAAATAATGCGCGGCTTGGTGAGCGAGATGAGATCGCGCGAGAG
>JBEBIR010000116.1:0-8679 GCA_040080315.1 Gemmatimonas sp. | reverse complement strand
AGATCGTCGAATAGAATATGCAGATCGTCGCGGAGTTCATCGGCAAACTCGATGCGCCCCAAGGCGCCTGTCGACGAGCCGATATACGCGCGCAATCCGTCGGCGTGCGCCTCCATACTGTCGATACGCGCGCGCAGGGCCGGCATTTCGCCGCGCAGGTAGTCCGCCGATCCGACGGCCACCGTGTCCGCGTCGATACGCCCGACGATACCGTTGCCGGGTGTTTCGCGAAGATCATCTGCGAGGCTGACGCGCATCTGACGCGAGTCCGCTTCGGCCACGACCACGCGCGCCAGCAGGTGCCCCGATCCTTGCTCCACCGCGGCGGCCATGGCGAGCAGCGCGTCGGCGGTGACGGCGCCTTCGGGCACGATCTGATGTACGCGCGGCTTGCCAATCGTCAGCGTGCCGGTCTTGTCGAACACGGCGGTCTGCACATGCGCCAGTGCTTCGAGCGCCCCGCCATTCCGCACGATGATCGCGCGGCGTGCGGCGCGATTGATGCCCCCAATGATCGCCACGGGTGCGGCCAGGATAAGTGGACACGGGGTCGCGACCACCAACACCGCCAGCACGCGCGTGACATCGCCCGAGGCGAACCAGGCCAGCGCGCACACCGCCAACGTCAGCGGCGTAAACCAGACCGCGATCTTGTCGGCGGTTCGCTGCAGCGGACTCTTGCTGGCCTGCGCGCTGCGCACGAGTTCCACGATGCGCGCGTACTGACTGTCCTGTGAGGTGCGCACGGCGCGGATGGTCAGGGCGCCCTCCTGATTCACGCTACCCGACAGCAGCTTCGTTCCCGTCAGCGCCTTCACCGGCACCGGCTCGCCGGTCAGGCGCGAGGTATCCACGTGCGACGTGCCGGAAAGCACCTCGGCATCGCAGGGGACGAGTTCGCCCGGACGAACGAGCAGGGTATCACCCGGAACGATCGCGACGGCGTCGATATCGGTAACGATGGTGTCCGTCATGCGGTGCGCGTGGCGTGGCGCATCGGCTTCAAGCGCTTCCACGGCGCCGCTCGCGCGCGCGACCGCATAGGTTTCCAGCGCTTCGCCGCCAGTCTGCATGAGCACGACGACCAGCCCCGCCAGCGGCTGCTGCAGGCCAATCGCACCGGCGATGGCCAACATGGCCACCACGTCGGCCGCGAACTCGCCGCGCAGCATGCCGCGCAGCGTTTTCCACGACACCGGGACACCGGTTAGCAGCAACCCGGCATACCACACCCGCTCGCGCCAGAGTGCGCCGTCGGGCACGAATGACAGCAACGCCCCGCCCGTGAGGAACACCAGCGCCGTCAGCGGCAGCCGCGGGATTGTAATGGATTTCATGCCGAACAATACCTCCCGAGTATTACAGGCGCATGAATCCCTTCGGCCGGATCGCCAAACACACTGGATTGTGCCGTCATCCTGAGGCTATACTCGCAGCATCTCCAACGCTGGAATTCCCCCGTGCATTCGTCTACGCACTCGGCCGCCGCTCTGTCCGCGATTGTCGACATTTCGTCCGATGCGATCATCGCGCTCGACAACAATTTCAAGATCGTTCGGTTCAATCGGGGTGCGGAACGGGCCTTTGGGTGGACCGAGACGGAAATGATGGGGCAGCCCCTCGACCGATTGTTGCCGATGGGCGCGCGCGCGGTGCATCGCGGTCATGTCCGCACCTTCGCCGAAGGGCCACTCGACGCGCGCATTATGGCGCATCGCAGCGAGATCTCCGGCTTGCGACGCGATGGCGAGGAGTTTCCGGCGGAAGCGTCCATCGCGCGTGTTACCGTCGACGGCGAGCGCACCTTCATGGTGACACTCCGCGATGTGAGTGACCGACGACGCGTCGAGGAGCGCCAGCGATTGCTGGCGACCGCCGGATGGGTGCTCGCGGCGTCACTCGATGTGGAATCGACCATGGCGACCGTCGCCGAGTTGCCGGTGTCGTTGCTGGGAGAATGGAGCATGCTGGAGCTGTTGACTCCAGGCGGGAGCATTCGTCGCGCGGCGGCGACGCACATGGATCCGAAGCGCCAGGACTTGACCGCCGCGTTTGTTTCGCGCACACCAATCGATGTAGGGGAAGGCACTCCGGCGATGAGTGGAGGACGCGCCGCGCATGAAGCGGAGGCGCAACGGATTTCCGACATGAGCGTCTGGATCACCGCGAACTTTCCGGACCCTGTCGACCGCGAGCGTGTGCGAGCGCTTGGCGCGTCAGCCGTTCTGCTCGTCCCGTTGCGAGCGGGTGGACGGGCAATTGGCGTGCTGCACCTCGTGCGTACGAAGCCTGGAGCGATCCACCTGCCGGAAGAGGTACAGCTGGCCGACCAGTATGCGGGCCTTGCGGCGCTCGCGCTGGAGAATGCGCGACTCTATCACGAATCGCGGCAAGCCGTTCGCGAGCGCGATGACATGCTGGCGGTGGTGTCGCACGATTTGCGGAATCCGGTCAACGCCATCGTATTGCTGACCGGCGCCGTCCTGGGGCGGGATCGTGATTCAGACACCCTGATGGATCGCGCCGACGTCGAGAGTATTCGGTCGGCGGCTCGGCAAGCGGATGACCTGATTCAGGACCTGCAGGACGTGTCGCGAATATCGGCGAGCCGTTTGCGCGTCGAGCAGCGCATCGTTTCGATCGTCGAAGTCGTCGAGGACGCCGCGGACATGTTCGAACCCGCCATGCGAGAAGCGGGTATCACGTTTGAGCAGCGCATTGATCGCGACGTGAGTCCACTCCCTGCCGATCGAGGACGCGTGTTGCAAGTCCTCTCGAATCTGCTCGGGAACGCCGTGCGCTTCACGCCGCGCGGCGGTGCAGTCACCCTGACGCTTGCCGCAAGTGCAGCTTGGGTGCGCGTTTCCGTGCGTGATACGGGTCCGGGCGTATCACCGCAGGATATTCCGCGACTTTTTGAACGCTACTGGCAGGCCCCGCGACTACTGCGCGCTGGATCAGGCCTGGGGCTGTATATCGCACGGGGTATCGTTGAAGCACACGGCGGCGAGATCGGCGTGATCAGCGAGTCCGGGCAGGGCAGCGAGTTCTGGTTTACGCTGCCCGCGTAGTCAACGCGCTCAGTGCGCGGGCTTGGCCTCGGTCGATCCAGGCTCCGCCTTTGCCGGGGCGTGCGCTCCGCCTCCCGCGTCCCGCTCGTGATAGACCTGCGTGGCCATCGGGTCGCGCGGATGCAGGTACGTGTTCTTGTGGATCGTGTAGGCGGTGAACGCCAACGTTGCCGTCATCAGGCACGTCAGCGCGGCCGCGCCCCACCCCAGCTTGTTCGGATTGTACTCAGCAGTCATCTGAAACTCCGTCTGGAAACCTTGAAGACCCGAATCGGACGGAAAGTAAGCATGCCGAGCGAACCTCGGTAGCAGGTGCCGCTCACTCCTCGACGCGGGGACCCAAGTCGCCCCCCCCGTCAATCAGTCGCGCGGGGAGAATGGAGTCAGCGCCGTATCGGCTTCGGATCCGGTCCAGCGCGCGCGTGAGCGCCCGATCGCGGGTGCCTTCCACGGGGTCGCCGGACGGCGAGGGGGCGGTTTCGAACAACCCCAATTGCATCGCCTCCGGCGGCCCGTCGTCGAAGTGCGACAGCGAAATCCCCAACAGCCGCACCCCGACCCGCCGGCGGCTTCGCAGCTGCTTCAGGAGCGCATAGGCGGCTTGCGCAACCGATCGCTCCGACTCGATCGGAAATTGGAGGGTCCGTTGGGCCGATCGTGTCCGAAAGTCGATATCGCGCAACTTCACCGTGACGGTGCGGGCCTGTAGCGACTGCTTGCGCAGGTCCGCCGACACGCGCACGGCGAGTCGCAACAACTCGCGATCCACCAACGCGTCGTCATGCAGGTCCCGCGAGAAGGTCTCCTCACGACTGACTTGCTTCTGTGTTTCGCGGGGTGCCACGACGCTATCGTCCAGACCGCGAACACGCCGGAACATCCAGTTACCGGCGCGTTCCCCGAGACGCGCCACCAACGTCTCACGCGTCCATGCCTGGGCTTCAGCGACCGTCACGAGTCCCATGCGCTCGAGCGTTTCGGCAAATCGTGGACCCACCATGGGCAAGTCGTGCAGCCGAAATCGCGCCAGAAACGTCTCCTCGTCGCCCGGCGAAACGCAGCACACACCGGTCGCGCCGCTGCCAGGTTTGGGTTTCCCAAGCTCCACGGCCATCTTGGCCACCAATCGTGTTGCTCCACCGCCAATCGACACCGACAGTCCCGTCGCTTCGAACACCGCGCGACGAATGCGCTGCGCGGTTTCGGTT
Source organism: Gemmatimonas sp. (assembly GCA_040080315.1). Classification (GTDB taxonomy): domain Bacteria; phylum Gemmatimonadota; class Gemmatimonadetes; order Gemmatimonadales; family Gemmatimonadaceae; genus Gemmatimonas. The sequence continues at coordinate 4,400 of JBEBIR010000116.1, read as the reverse complement.
AGGGACTCGTGCCCGTACAGCGCCTCTGTTCCAGCCATATCGCAATACCACTCGTCGATACTCGAAGCCTGAACCACCGGCGAAAACAGCGCCAGCACCTGTTGGATTTCGCGACTGCGTCTCCCGCAGGCGCCACGCGGCACCGGCACGCAGGTCGCGTTTGGGCAGAGTTGCAGCGCGCGGGCAATCGACATCGCGGAGCGAACGCCATACGCGCGACACTCGTACGACGCACTGCACACGACGCCCCGGGAACCCGGTCGGCCGCCCACAATCAGCAGCGCCGCCCGTCCAGCGCCCTCCGGATCTTCCTGACGCGCCACCGCCACGAAGAACGCGTCGGCGTCCACCAGCAAGATGCGGCGCGCGGCGGTGGTCACACGGCGCGCGGGCGCGACGGTCCCACTTCGTCGTACTCCATGGCCGGTCCACGCCCGCGCGCGGCGACCGGCCAACGTGTCTCCACCGCATGACCGCGCACGCCAATGATCTCGTCGAACAGATGGACGACGATGCACACGTGGTTGGGGACGATGCGTACCTGATCGCCCAGCCGCGGACGCCAGTCGGACTTTGACAGATCGAGGATGCCGTGCTCCTCCGACATGCGCGACACGACCACCTCCGGATGCTCGAGGAGCGCGCCGAATCCGTCGCCTTCGGCGCGCAACGGCTCGCGACCAAGGGTCTTGGAGCCAGCGTCGATCACGGCCTGACCCTTCACCGCCGTGCTCACGACGGTGGCGAGCACCGTGAGCGCGCAATCGTCCCAGTCGCAGGCGCCAATGGTGGCCGTTGTGCGGTCGTTGTACACGTACGTGCCTGGGCGTACCTCCGTCACACCGGGCACCTCATGCATACGCCAGGCCGCCGGAGTCGAACCGCCGCTCACGACGCGCGCCGCGAGGCCGGCGTCGCGAAGCGCGTCGGTATATCTGGCGAGGAGCACGGTCAACTGGGCCAACGGCGCGGCTTGATCGCCCACATCCTGGCGAATGTGACCCGGATAGAACAGCAGGCCGGCGAACGACAAGTGCGACGAGTCACTGATGGCGCGGGCCAACGCAATGGCTTTCTCCGGGGTGGCCACGCCAACGCGATGCATTCCCACGTCGACTTCCACGTACACCTCGAACTTTCGCCGCCCCAATTTGGCGGCAACGGACAGCGCAACAAGGGCGGCCGCATCATCGGCTGCCACGCCAACGCGAACCGACTGCGGCAGTCGGGCCAGTCGCTCGAGGCGTGCGGCGCCGACGGGTGGATAGGCCACCAGAATGTCATCGCACACTTCACTCATCACTTCGGCTTCGCGCAGCGTGGCGCAGGTGAGTCCCATCGCGCCGTTCCGCAACTGCTCGGCGGCGATGCGCGGCGACTTGTGCGTCTTTACATGCGGACGCAATTGCAGGCCGTGGAGGGTGGCGTACGCCGCCATCCGGTCCAGATTCAACGCCATCCGGTCGAGGTCCACGACCGGCACCGGCGTTTCAAGTTGCTCCAGGAACGTCGTCATGCCGCCTCCGCCATAAATCTCCTTCGCGAGTCCCTCGTCATGTCCGCATCCGAGCGTCACTGGACGCCCATTCTTCTGCCCGATCTGCCTTCTCCTGCGGGAGCTTACTCTCCGGGGGTACGGGCCGGCAATCTCCTGTTCATTTCGGGACAAACGCCACGGGATCCGGCGACGGGTCAAATCGTCGGCACCACCATCGAGGAGCAGTCGCGCGTCACGCTGGAGAATGTGCAACGGATTCTGCGCGTGGCGGGCGCCTCACTGCAGCATGTGGTGAGCGTCACCGTCTATCTGGCCGACGAAGATGATTGGGGGCGCTTTAATGAGGTGTACAAGACGGTGTTTTCCCCGCCATACCCCACGCGCGCCGTGGTCGGCGCGCAGCTGCGCGGCATTCTGGTTGAAGTGTCTGCCGTGGCGTATCTGCCGTGACAGAGCCGAGAGGGAATTCGAATGAGTCCGTCCGCGTGCGCGAGCGATCCACATCGCGAACGGCACGGTATGCGCTGTTGGGTGCGGAGCCGTCGCACGCCCGGCGGATCTGGTTCGTGCTGCATGGCTACGGCATGCTGGCCGCCAGATTCGTGCGCGGTTTCGAACACGCCATCCCGGACGACACCTGCATTGTCGCTCCCGAGGCGCTTTCGCGGTTTTACTTGGAAATGCCGCGCGCGGACGGCGGTCATATGCAGCGTATCGGCGCCACCTGGCTGACGCGCGAATCGCGCGACACGGAAATTGTCGATGCCCATCGGTGGTTGAACGCCGTGCATGATGAGGTTGTCGCCGAGTCGACAACGGCGCAGACGCGCGCACCGCTCACGGCGGTGCTCGGATTTTCGCAGGGCGTCGCGACCGCGATGCGCTGGATCGCGTCGGGCGGTGTCGCCCCACGGCAGTTTGTCGCGTGGGCTGGCGGGTTGGCGCAGGACGTCGATCGTGCCGCGTTCACCACGCGCATGCAGGCGGCGGAAACGGTGCTGGTCGCCGGCCAGCAGGATCCGTTCGCGACCGACGCGGCCCGCGCGGCGATGTTGGCATCCATCGTGTCGTTGGGCGTTCCGTACCGGATCATGTCGTTCGACGGCGCGCACCATCTCGACGTGCCGCTGCTGACACAACTGCTGGCCGACTTCGGACAGGACGGGTGAGCGGCGCAGTGCTGGTGCACGGCGGCAGCGTGGCGCGTCGAACCGCGTTGGCGCACGCGTTGCGCACGGCCAGCGGTCTGGACGTGCGTGTCCGTGTGTCGTCTCGGGCGGCCGAAGCCGTCAAGTGTCTGGCCGATCCGGCGGTCGTCGCGCTGTTCCTGGTGGACGCACCTCACGACGCCGATTCGGTGCGCGCGGCCGCGCAGGCACGGGGCATGGCATCGCGTGTGTACGAGCTGGAGCCGCGTGACGCGGGCGACGTGGTCGTCAGCCTCACGCGGACGGCGATGCGCGCTATCGATCGCCCTTGAGTTTGCGCAGGTCGCGCCGATCGCGTTTCCCGGGGCGGCTATCGCCGAACGCAAACGCGGTGGGCATCGACTTGAGCTGCGTGTGCAGCGCCTCGCGCCGCCCTCGGCTCTCCGCCGTTTCTTCGTAGAGACCCTGCGCCACGGTGGCGGACCCGCGACGCTGCGCGACGTCACGCACCAGCAGTTGCCATTCATACGGGCCATCGCGCAGGCGAATGCGATCGTCCGCTTGCACCAGTTTCGAGCGTTTGGCGTGCTCGCCATTCACCTCGACCTTTCCACCGTCGATCGCGTCCGCGGCCAGTGCCCGGGTCTTGAAAAACCGCGCGGCCCACAACCACTTGTCGAGTCGCGCTTTGCCGGGTGGCGCATCGGCGGCCTCGTCGACATCCGGCGCATCTGGTCGACCGCGCCGACTCATCAGTCGTCATCCTCGTGTTCCGCGTCGCTTTCGTCGCGCATCGCGTTCGGGGCTCCGTGCTGATGACGCGCCTCGGCGTCGGCCACTTCGCGAATGCGCGTTGACGCACCCACATACACCGCGCGAACTGGCGGCGCATTCGTTACGGCCGCGGCGCGCGCGTCCAGCAAGGGAATGAGCGCGGTGAGGGTGCTGATCATGCCGACGGTGTCCGATTGTTCGGGAATCGCCGCAACCATTGCCACCACATCCTCACACGCAGTGGCCATGGCCCGGGACGTGATCGCGTCGGGCCCGGGTTGCGGCGGCCCGCTGGAGAGCGACTCGGCACGCTGACGCAGAGTGTCCGCGTCGGTCCGAAATCGGGAGAGCAAGTATTCGCGGGGAAGCATGGGAATGTGTGGATGAGGTTAGCTGCCGTCACCAAGTTCGTCACGCGCAACACGCCATGCCGACACCCATCCTTCGCTGACCACCAGCGGGGCGATGCCGAGTCGCGCGCATCGCGCGCGGAGATCGTCCCACCATCCGAAATCCATGGCGTCCACGACGTCGACCAACTTGCCAAGTGGCAGTGCGCGATCGCCGAGTGTATCGGCCAGCACGGCCGGCAATTCCAGTCGCTGCGCCAGTTGCACGGACGGTGCGCCAAAGGCGAACTCCGCGACGGAAAGCAATCCGGCGATCGCACGCGCGCGTGGATGCGGCGCGCCATCGACCGCGGCCCCCAGGCGCTCCAGCAAGCGGGCCCGCCGCAGCGCAATCAGCGCGAGTTCCGGATCATGCGCCGCGTCCGCCAGCAGTCGTGCCGTGACGGCCAGGAGTCGCTCCATGACGGCGTCGCGGCCCAGGACGTTGATCGCGTGCGAGACCGATCGCGGTCCACGCGCGCCCATCGACGCTGATCCAAGCGCGTGCAGCAGCGACGCGCCCAGATGCTGATCCTCGTGCACGTACTTGTCAAACGCCGCATCGGCCGGGCGGCCGTCGGCGTATCCGGC
>JBEBIR010000813.1:0-1879 GCA_040080315.1 Gemmatimonas sp. | reverse complement strand
GCTCGCAAGCCACCGCCGCCAGCAAGACCGCGAAGGGCAATACGTGCAGGGCGCGCATCCGGCGTCGTGGTTCCGTAATCATGGGACTCCTCCATCCCGCCAATGGCGGAGCAATGGGTGGCAGTATTCACGCCCATGAGTGAGCCAGAGCCGTCGATCATATGACACCTGCGAATGCGGCTACCGGTGCCGGGTGCCACTCAGTACCGGAACGGCGCCGCGCAGCGACCCAGTGGACCATCGCTACTGATGACGGCGGCAACTGGGAAATGGGCGAACACCGCCACATTGTCAGTGGTATCAGAGCCAGGCAGGTTCATGGCAACACCGGTTCGACCAATGCTTGCCCCCATGGCAAAGACCTGCAGCTCAATGGCCACGTCGTCTCGGCCTTGTCGATCTACACGTTCGAGCACGAAAGGCTGCTGCGTGCGCGACCCGCGCAAATACCACAGCGCACCGTCCGCATCGATGGTGGCCGTGGCAACGCGCTCGGTGGCGCCGCCCAGATTGCGTTTTAGCAGGCCGCGCGCCTTGCTCGCTACCACGCTGGAGGCGATGTCGGCTTCCAACACCTCGTTCACTATCGCCTCTCGTTGAGACCGAGTGCGAATCGAGTCGCCGAGACGCGGTGACGGATAGGTCACCAGGGTCCTCCCTCGCGGATCGAGCTGTCGAACGCCCGTCGCATCGACTAGCACCATGCCGCGCTCACACACTGCACCGACTCCCTGTGAAACGGCCGCCATCTGCAGACGACGTATCGTGCTGCTGGGCCCCCGCGTGAGCACCACTTCCACTACCGGTCGCAGCGGGAGGCGAATGAATTCCGAGGGCGCCTCTCCGTCACCTCCCGCGAACAGCACGAGCGTGTCGACCGAGGAGCGGACTCCCGTTGGTGCATCCGGGTTGCCCGGCTCGTGCATGGTGACCAGCCCCACCCACCGACCGTCGGCGAATCGTCCGACGAGCTGCATACCGAACGACATTAGCGTGCTCCACCGGTCAAGACGAACGGTATGCGAGAACCCAAGCGCGCCATCGAACACCGACAATCGTAGCAAGGACGTGTCCCAAACTGCAAGTGAATCACTTGGCAGCGAGAAGATCGACATTGGACGCTGGAACTCGCCGGGGCCGCTACCTCTGCCACCCACGGTATTCTGCAATGCTCCCGAGACATCGAAACGCCCAACCCGGGACTGATGGAGATCGAGCGCCGCGAACCCTCCGTTCGATAGCGCGATCACACCCGTCGACGTCGACACGAACGCCGCTCCTTTGGTGTCACGCAACGTGTCGACGCGACGAACTGACAACGCGGCAACCGTGGGAATAGCCGACGCGTGCGCCGTCTCTCCAGGTGTCGACGCCGCCCGCTCGGGACGGTCGACGCATGCGGCACCCACCAGCAGCGCCGCAATCAAGGGGAGGATTCGTTGCACTTGGTCTCCACGGGGGTCACCCGGCGGCAATGCTCGCATCGGTTCACCGGATTCTGTCAATCTAGTGGCCACACTGACGGACGACGCTTGACCACGCGCGGTTTCAGCGGGATAATCGAGGGTCGCGCGTACCAGCCTGCGACCCGCATGCTCCACCAAACGGGAACCCGTCGATGACCATTCGAGTGCCACGCTCCCTGCCGCTCGCGCTCTGCGCGCTCACACTCGCGTCCGCGCCAACGCGACTCGCCGCGCAAGCAGGACCAGCGGCACCGGCCGACGCGATGATCAATCAATCAACGGATCCGCTGCTCAAGAGCTTCCGACTCCGCAATATCGGACCGGCCAGCATGGGCGGCCGGATTCATGACATCGAAGTCTCCGAGAGTCACCCGTCCACCATCTACCTCGGCTACGCGGTCGGCGGCATCTGG
>JBEBIR010000115.1:0-8709 GCA_040080315.1 Gemmatimonas sp. | reverse complement strand
CAGGGATCGGCGGGCGTGTCCCTGACGTTCACCGGTTCGGCGACGGGTTGGTCGGCCACGGCGACGCATGCGTCGTCCACGAAGACCTGCCAGATCGGTGTCGGCACGTCGGTGCCGAGCGGCCAGGCGGAAGGCGAGCCGGTTTGCCAGTAAGCGGAGGGCAGTGACGCCACGTTCCGTGTGAACGAGGCCGCGAAAGGCCGGGCACATGCCCGGCCTTTCGTGCGTTTATGACCGTGATGGTTGTGCCAGCGGTGCCCATGAGGCATCCTCTGCCGTGCTCCCGACCAAACTTCCGCGTATTCATCACCGACTGACCGTCGCCGTTGTCGCGGTCAGCGTCTTTGCCCTCGTTGGCGTCATCGTCACGATGTGGGTCACGGAGTACCTCGCCGAAGACATTCGATGGCCAGTCGTGCTGGCACTCCTGTTTCTGGTGTCGCTGGTCTGGACCAGTGTCTTGCGGCGTCAAGTGGAGCGCCTGGTCGAGGCCCCGCTCTCAGAAAGCGTCGCCGCAGCCGAAGCGATCGCCGAGGGTGAGACCTCTCGTCGCGTTCCGCCTGGTGACACGTACGAGTTCGATCAGTTGGCCACCAGTATCAACCGGATGACCGAGCAGCTGCTCGCGTCGCACCAGCTGCGGTTGCGCGTCGAGAAGCTCGCGACGATGGGACGCATTGCCGCCGGCGTCTCGCATGAAATCGGCAACCCGATTTCCGCGATTGCCAACTACGCGCACCTGCTGCGGATGCGCACGGAGAATGTCCCCGGGACCAGCGAGCCGTTGGATGCACTCGAACGCGAGATCGCGCGCATCGATCGCATCATGCGGGGCCTCCTGGACTACTCGCGTCCCCGGCGTCTCACGCCGAAGCCAGTCGTGGTGGACGAAGTCATCACCGACGTGTTGCGATTGCTGGGGGATCAGGGGGTCACACGCCGTCATCGCGTGACGGTTGATCTGGAAGCCCCGACCGGCGTGGTCTACGCCGAACGACATGATCTGGAACAGGTGTTCGTCAACCTGCTCCTGAATGCGGTCGACGCGATGGATCATCAGGGGCTCGTAGCGATTCGCACGCAGATCAACGACGTGACAGCCTTCGGGGAAGCATCGGAGAAGCGGCGCACCGATAGCTCTCAAGAGCGTTGGACGCACCGACCGAGTCGACGCGCGCTGGCATGGCTGGCCCGGCCGGAATCACCTGAACGCTTCCTGCAGTTGGTATTCGCCGACTCGGGCACCGGCGTCGCACCGGAAGACGAAGAACGGATTTTTGAGCCGTTCTTCAGTACCAAGCAACCCGGCAAGGGCACCGGGCTCGGGCTCGCCATTGTGTCCAGCACCATCGAGAACCTTGGTGGCACTATCTGGGTGCAGCGCGCGCGCGAAGGCGGAGCGGCCTTTGTGATCCTGCTGCCCTTGCACTCCAGTGGACTCTCCGCCATCCCGTCGACGCCGCCCACCAGCGTGCAGGCGATCGGCACCGCAAAGGAATTGTCGGCGCTGAAATAGAACGGTGAAGGAGATTCGTCGGCACACACTACTGTGTCGGCGTGAAGACTTCGCCGATCCATCTCACTCACGCTCGCCGCGGCCGACTGTTGGTCGAGTGTCTCGTAGCCCTGATGCTGCTCAACACGAGCGCATTGGTGGTGGTTTCGCTCACCCGGAGCGCTGCCCGGTCTACGCAATCGGCGCAGCTCACGTCGGTCGCCTGGGGGCTCGCCACCGAAGGCATTGAAGCCGCGGTGGCCTCGCCCTGCGCCACCGGTGCATCCAACGGCACCGATGTGCATCCGCGACTTCTCGCCACGTGGACCGAGCAACCCCAGTTCGGCTGGCGGGAACGAAACGTCGATGTCGCGCTCACGCTGTCACCGTTGACTGCGGTGACTCCAATGCACTTGTCACTGCGAGCCGCGCGGAGTTGCCCATGACGCGCGCACGCCAGGGCCTCTCGCTGGTCGAGGTGCTCGTCGCACTGCCGCTGATCGCCCTCTTGGGCGTCGTGGCCGTTCGCCTGCTACTCGCTGTGTATCAGCAAACGCTCCAGGTCGAGGGCGCCATTGGCGCGGCTCGTGAAGTACGACACGCCGCCAGCGTGTTGGCCGCCGAACTGCGGGTCATTCGTCCTGTTGATCTGGTCGCGTGGAGCGACACAGCCGTGGAGTTCGAGGGAACCGTTGGTGTCGGCATCACCTGCGCCTGGCATCCAGGACGCACCCAACTCCTGCTCCTTGGCGCCGACTCCGCGACACGCCTGCCCGACGCACTCTCCACCACCTGGAATCAGCCGCCCCAACCCGGCGATCGCGTTGGCTACTGGTTGGCTGGAGCGTCGCCGACCGATTCACTGCGTGCGGCAGAGGGAACAGTGCGCGCGATCGCCAGCAGCCAAGACTGCGCGCAGTCACCGCTCATTCGTTCCCGCACGCTCGCCACGCTGCGACTCACGCTGCTCGACTCCATAGCCGGGAATGTGGCGACCGGCACACCGGTGCGTGTCACACGACGCACGCGATTCTCATTGTATCGCGCCGGCGACGGCGACTGGTATCTGGGCCGCCGTACCCGGAGCGCCATCGGATGGGACGTGGTCCAACCGGTGGCGGGACCGCTCCAGTCGGCACGCGACCGCGGACTCGAGCTGCATGTGCACGACCAGCAGGGAAGCCTGCTGGACAGCACCGCCGCCGCCGCAGCAACACGTGCCTCGATCGTGCTGCGCGCGCCACGTCGATCCGGTCGCGCGTCCCCACGCATCGTCACCGTCGACTCGGTGTTCATCAACGTCGCGTTTCGCGCTGATCGCAGCGGTGACGCATGATCGTCACACCGATCCGCCCCCACGTCCGACGCGGCATGGTGTTGCCCCTCGTGCTCGTCGGCATGCTGCTGCTGCTCACCATGAGCGTTGCACTCCAACAGGCAGCGTGGCGGGCCTCGCAAGGCGCACGAACGCAATGGGACGCGCAGCGCGGACTCTACTCAGCCGACGCGTCAATCGTGCGCGCATTCGGAACCTGGGACCCTGACTCCCTCGCGGCGACACCCATTGGTGTGCCCCTGGTGAGCACCGCGTCGGAAGCGTTCGGCTGGTGGACTCGCACTTCGCTCGCCCGCACCGGGACTTTGACGGCCATCGCGCAGAGCACCACGCAACGCACTCGCGTCGTCGCCGCGCTTCCGCCCGCCGCCGCCACATCGATCGGCGATGTCACACGGGTGCACCGCACCGTCACCCGCGCCATCCGACTCGAACCGCCGTCGATACCCCTGCTCGGCGCCGTCACCGTCCTCGGCGCCGCGAACCTCACGGCGGCCACGATCGACGGGCGAGACTCGGCGCACGCGTACGACCCCACCCGCGATGACTGCGGCTCCGCTCGCGACACTGCCAGTGTTTCCGCCGTCGCCGGGGTCGCGCTGGTGAACAGCGGCGCCGCCCTGATCGGAAACACGACCGTGATTCCGCTATCGGCCGTGTCCGGCCACCACACCCTGTTTGACAGTGGCTTCACGCTCGTCTCCGCCCGCGCGCGAGCGGTTCCGCTCCCGATCGCCGGGCCGTTTCCGGCGTCGCCGCCATGGCGCGCCACCGTGATACAACCGACACCTGGCGTGACACTCACCGGCGTCTCCCACTATGTCGGATTGCTGGCGGTCGATGGCGATCTGCTCGTGCACGGGTCGCTTCACATCGACGGGTTGCTGCTGGTTCGCGGTGCGCTCGATGTTACCCGAGGTACGCTCGACGTGCGCGGTGCCGTGGTCATTCGCGATCGCAGTATCCGCGGCTCACAACTCGGCGCCGGATTGCACGTCGTGTACGCACCGTGCCTGGTCGGTCGCGCGTTGGTGGCCGTGGCCACACCACACCGAGCACCGTACGGCGTCTGGAATGTGCCGTGAAACGGCGGCGCGCGTTCCGCCGTGAACGACGCGCGCTAATGAAACGCACCGCATGGGCCGACACTATCACAGTGTTGGCAGTCGTGCCCGCCGACCCCCCTCTGTGCAGCGTTACCTCGTGAGGGTCCGGTCGTTAGTTGGGAGAATCGTCCGAATTGGACAGGTCAAAGTGTCCGAGCCCTCGCGTTTCGCACGCGTCAGGCGACATCGCGACCACCACAGTACAACCCCACACACCATGGCGTTCCTCGGTCGAAAGAAACTGACCGTCGGTCTCGATGTCGGCTCCGGTCTCGTGAAAGCAGTCGTGATGGATCACACGAGCGGCACCCCCGAACTGACAAAGGTTGTCATCACTCCACTCAACGATACCGCGATCGTCGAGGGCGAGGTGATGGACCACGCGATTGTCGCGGACGCCATCCGCCAGACGCTTGAAGCGACCGGCGTAAAGACGAAACACATCGTGTCGGCGGTGGGCGGACGCGACGTCATTGTCAAGAAGATTTCGATTGAGCGCGTCAAGGAAGCGCAGGCACGCGAGCTGATGCGATGGGAAGCGGAACAGCATGTGCCGTTTGACATGGAATCCGTGGAACTCGACTTCCAGATTCTCGATCCGCACGCCGATGGCTTGGAGATGAGCGTGCTGCTCGTCGCCGCGAAGCGAGAGCTCGTGGAGGCCAAACGCACGCTCCTCACCGATGCCGGCGCGGCGCCATCGATCATCGACGTCGACTCGTTTGCCTTGCACAACGCGTTTGAAGCCAGCCACCCCGATGCCATGAATGGCACAGTGGCCCTGCTCAACATTGGCAACGAAGCCACCAACCTCAACATCCTCGACGAAGGAGTGCCCATCCTGACGCGAGATTTGACGGTCGGGACGCGTCGATTCCGCGAAGACTTGCAGCGTGAGCACGGGGTGAATGCGGATGAGGCGGATGCCATGTTGCGCGGATACGATCGCACCATGGCGCTGGACAGCATCGTCAGTCTCCGCGGCGAGGAAATCGCCGTCGGCATGGAGCGCGCCGCCACGTTCCTCGCCACGTCGTCGAGGAACTTCGGTCAGATTCGCGCCGTGTTTGCCTGCGGCGGCGGTGCGCGCGTGCCGGGACTGCTCCCATGGCTCTCGGAGCGGCTGCGCATGCCGGTACAGCTGGCAAATCCACTGGCCCGCATCAACGTGCGCGAAGGGGCCCTGGAATTCCTGTCCACCGATGAAGTCGCACCGCTGCTGATGCTGCCGGTGGGACTCGCACTCCGCGCAGCGGCCTGAGGATCGCGCCATGATGATCGAAGTCAATCTCCTGCCCGGTGGCAAGAAGCCCACTCGCGGCGCGTCCAAGTTCAACGTTGCCAGCATCGTCGGCGACCTCGGCGCGCGCGTGCGCGATCCGTGGTTGGTCGGCGCCGCGTCAACGGTCGTCGTCGCCGTCGCCGCGGTCGGCATCCTGTTCACCTCGCAGAATGCGCGCGCCAGCGAAGTCGACTCCAAGGTCGAACGCGCCGTGCGTGATTCGACACGCTACTCGAAAGTGCTTGACGCCCGCCGCAAGCTGTCGGCGGAGCGCGATTCCGTGTATCGCCAGTTGCAGATCATCCGCACCATCGATGACAATCGCTACAACTGGGCGCATATCCTCGACGAAGTGAGTCGGTCGTTGCCAGCGTATACCTGGCTCACCATCCTCGAGCAGACCAGCAAGATGCCGCTCCCGCCGGGCGCGGATACGACCAGCGCTGGCGCCCAAGCGGCACTCGCCTCGCCGACGCGCGCGGCGGCGGCCAAGGACAAGAAGGCCAAGACGGCGGACGACTCGGTGAACGTGCACCCCGATCTCACCTTCCGCGTCGTCGGACAGACCGTCGACATCCAGGCGCTCACGATGTTCATGCGCCAGATGGAAAGTTCTCCGTTCATCCAAAAGGTCGCGTTGACGAAGTCCGAGATCGTGATCGCCGATGGCAAGGACGTCACGCAGTTCGAACTGTCGGCCTCGTATGAAGTGCCGCCCCAAGGGGTCGTCCGGACCTCTCCGCTCGTTGTCCCGGTTCGCTGACCCGAGGAACATATGGCTCTACTCCCAACATCCCAGCGCGATCAGATCAAGTTGATGATCGGATTCGCCGCGGCCGCACTCGCGGTGGCGTACTACGTGTATCCCTACGCGGCGCGCAACGAACAGATCGTCGCGGAAACGCAGCGGCTCGAACAACTCGAAGACGCCAATCAGAAGGCCGCGCGCGAGTTTGCCAGCGGCAGCATCGACGAGCTGCGCGTGCAGACGGCCCAGAATCGCTCGGCCCTCGTGGTCATGCGTCGACTCGTGCCAACGGGCAACGAAGTGCCCGCACTGCTCGAGGAAGTCTCTACCGCCGCGCGTCGTGCGGGACTCGACGTGGGTGGCGTGACGCCGGAGGCGGTGATTCGCGGCGACAAGTACGACACCTATCGCTACACGGTGACCATCATCGGTGGCTACCACCAGTTCGGCGAATTCCTCGCCAACGTCGGATCGCTCGCCCGCATCGTCGCGCCGGTGAACTTCTCGATCGTCGCCAGTGGCCCGGGACGCCCGCAGGTGATCAAGACGTCGGACAAGAATGCGCTGGCGTCCACGATCACGCTGCAAACCTACGTTGAACGCACGGTGCCGGCGAAACCGGCAGCGGCGAAGGAGAGGACGTCATGATGAACAGAATGCGGGCACTGACGGTCGCCGTGGCGGCGATCTCGATCAGCGCCACATCCGTGCTGGCGCAAGCGCAACCCGCCGCGCGAACCGTCACGCGCGAGTCGGCGGGGACCGTGGGTCCGAACGCCGCACCCACCAAGGGCGCGATGCCGACGGAAGTCACGATTCATCGCGAGGTCTTCGACTACAACGGTGGCGGTCGGCGCGATCCGTACAAATCACTCATGAGCACCAGCGATGTCCGTCCCCTGCTGAGCGATCTGCGGTTGACGGTGGTCGTGTTCGATGCCACCGGGGACAACTCCGTCGCGATTCTGCGCGACTCGTTCTCGAAGCAGCAGTATCGCGTGCGACTGGGCCAGCAGCTCGGCCGGCTGCACGTGAGCGCGATCAAACAGAAGTCGGTGCAGTTCACGGTAGAGGAATTCGGATTCAACCGTATCGAAACGCTGCCGCTGAGCAGTGACACGACGAAAGTGAGGAACCCATGATGGGATCGACGACCGTCGCGGTGATGACCGCGGCTCTCGCACACGCGACGCTGGGAAGTGCCATCCTCGGCGCAACTACCGTCCGCGAGGCAGTGCCCGCAGCATCACCCGTAGTCGCATCCGCTCCGGCCGTCCCTCGCAATGACCCGGCACCGGCCAATGGCCGCGTGTCGCGTATCAGCGTGGGACCAGGCACCGGTGGCGCAGAGATCGCGATCACGATCGACTCGAACGTGACCGTTCGACACTTCTCACTCGAAGGCCCGGCCCGACTGGTCGTGGACTTGGGCGGCGCCAGTCTGGCCGTTCGGGGCGCCACGTACGACGGTCAGGCGCGCGGTGCCATCAGGAACGTGCGCTTGTCGCAGTATCGCAGTGATACGGTGCGCATGGTCATCGATCTTGACGCCACGCGCCAGTATACCGTCGATCGCACGGGCAACCAGATCCTCGTCAGTGTCAGTGGGCCCGCCGTTGCCGTCGCTCGATGGGAAACCAAGGCGCTCGGAAGCGAGACCACCACGCAGGTTGCGGCAGGCCGCCTCGATGCCCCCGCTCCGACATTCCCGGTCGCCAGCGCGGTCGTGAATGGTGATACCATTCGCCCGACGTCATCGGTGCCGTCACTCGCTGAACAGGCTCGTGGCGCCTCCGTGACCTTCGAGGCAGCGCGCAGCGAGAAGGCTCGCACGGATGCCATCAAGGCGGATGTGGCGCGCAAGGAAGCCAAGGCAATCGCCGATGCGCCGATCGTCGGGCGCGCCGGCGCCGCCGGACGCAATGCCCCGCAACAAACACAAGCGCAGCAGAAGCCGCGCATCACCGTCAGCTATGACGGTATCGATATCGTCGACGTGATCGCCGCCTTCGCCACCTTCTCCGGTCGCACCATCGTGGTCGGCAAGGAAGTGTCGGGTGTGGTCCGCGCAGACGTCAACGACAAGCCGTGGGACGTCGCGCTGCAGGCGATCTTGCAGGCGCAAGGACTCGCCGCCACCGAAGACGCGAGCGGCATCATCACGGTCGACAGCTATCGCAATCTGGCGTCGAATCAGGCGCTCGAGCCGATGGTCACCCAGATCATCAATGTCAACTACGCGAAAGCCGCCGTGCTCGAGAAGACGGTGCAGTCGCTGTTGGCGCGTGATTGCACCGGCCTTTCCACGATGGCCACAGGTCGCGAACTCGGCATGCCCATGAATCAGGGCTCGACGGGTGGCGGTCAGGGAGGCAATCAGCTCAGCGGTCAGGGCTGTGTCGTGCGCGGCAACGTCGCATCTGACAGCGCCACGAACAAGCTGATCATCACCGAAGTGCCGTCGCGGTTGCCCGAAATCATCGCACGCCTGCAGGAACTCGACATCCGCACGCAGCAAGTCGCGATCAAGGCGAAGATCATCTTCGTCAATCGCACCGGCATCCAGGACATCGGCCTCGCGTACGATCTCGGCACCGGCACCAAGCAGTTCTTCCAGCAGCTGGTGCCGCGCACCGATCCGAGCACGCTGCAGCCGATCGATACCGACGGCGACGGGGTGCCGGACGCGACAGGTGGTGGCTCACCGTTCCAGGGCCCGGCGCGCATTGCGCTCGGTGGAAA
>JBEBIR010000812.1:0-1887 GCA_040080315.1 Gemmatimonas sp. | reverse complement strand
GCGCCAGTGACCTGCAGGAACCGTCGGCGAGAGACTTCAGAAGGTGTCATGAGAGAAATTGCGCGCTGGACGGCGAGTTTGCACGTCGCGCGGACGTGTGCGTCGAGCGACCGACGGGTTGACACTCACCTGGCGTCAAGCGGGCGACGTGCGACGGTCCAAGCGTGCCTGAATCGCCACGAGTGTGAGGCCGATGACAATGATGGGATAGACCAGCGCATTGACGCTGTGCCAACCACTGTTGGCCAGTACGCCGCCAGAGGAGAATGAGGCCGCCGCGACGATGCTGAAGAGGAGGAACTCACTGAGCGCCTGCACACGAAACGCTTCGTCGGGTCGATACAACGAGGCGACCATCGCCGTTGCGGAGATGAAACTGAAGTTCCAACCAATGCCCAGCAGAATCAGCGCGCCCCAGAACTGCGGCAATCCGTCACCGGACAGCGCGAGCGTGACGGCGGCTGCCATCACCAGCATGCCCGCAGCGGCCAGGCTGGTTTTTCCGAATCGACTGATCAAGTGGCCAGTGAGAAAACTTGGCGCGTACATCGCAATCACATGCCACTGAATGGCGAACTGCGCGCTGGACTGTGTATGGTCATGCGCAATCATCGCCAACGGTGTCGCCGTCATCACGAAGGTCATGGGCGTGAACGATGCGACGGAGATCAATACGGCGACGAGGAATCGCGGTTGCGAGACAACGGCCCACGCCGAGCGACCCCGATCGACATGGGCCTCGCGTTTCGCGGGCGTCGGCACCACCAGTTGCGAAAGCAGGATCGCCGCGAGCACGAAAAGTCCAACCATCACATAGAACGGACCGGCGAATGGAACGCTTGGCGTGAGACCGCGGGCGTGAATGGCTACCTGCGGACCCAGCACACCGGTGAAGACTCCCCCCAGCATCACCCACGCAATTGCGCGGGCCTTGAAGCTCGGCTCCGCCGCATCTGCGGCAGCGAAGCGGTATTGCTGCGCGAATGCGCTGGCCACACCAAGCAACGACATGGTGCCCACAAAAAGCGAGAACGAGCCCGCCGTGATTGCCGTGGCGGCCAATATGGCGCCGATGGCACCAATGCCAGCACCCGTCATGAAGCCCACGCGACGCCCCAGTCGGCGCATGGACAACGCTGCCGGAGCCGACGCGATCGCCGAGCCTAACACATAGGCGGACACCGGCACCGTCGCGAGATTAGCGCGTTCGGGTGCGAGCAAGGCCAGCCCGACCAGTCCGCCGGTACCAACGATAATGGGGCCGACGGAACCGCCAATCGCCGATGCCGCCGCAAGCAGCATCGCGGCGCGACGCGCTTGAGGTAGTGGGAGGGCGGTGTTGCCGGAGGTCACTCAGCAGTCCTCGTGCGAAGGGTGTGTTGTTGTTTGATATGATATCATTGTAACGGCAAATATCTGCACCTCTCACCATCACTGGAACTGTCGATGGCCCGCTCCCCGGCATTCGCCGCGCTTTCCCTGCTCGCTCTCTCCGCCACCCTCTCGGCGCAGACGCCCGATGCTATTCCCGCCAAGTACGCCGCGATTGCGAGTCGCATCATCGCCGCGGCGCAGGCCGACTCCGCTGGCGCCTGGAATCGCATCGCCGAGCTGACCGATCGCTTCGGTCATCGGTTGTCGGGGTCCGTGGCGCTGGAGCAGGCGATCAACTGGACTGCCGCCACGATGAGCAAGGACGGTCTCGAGAACGTGCGACGCGAGCCGGTGATGGTGCCGCACTGGGTGCGCGGCGCGGAGTCACTGGAACTGGTGACGCCACGACGTCAGCTGCTGCCGATGCTGGGTCTCGGTGGCAGCATCGCGACGCCGCCCGGTGGTATCACCGCCGAAGTGTTCGTCGTGTCGAGTTTCGAGGAGCTCACGCAG
>JBEBIR010000811.1:0-1890 GCA_040080315.1 Gemmatimonas sp. | reverse complement strand
GGCCAGCTCCTCGCGGCGCGCCGGACCCCACCACAGCGCTCCGGTGAGCAGGCTGGTGCGCATGAGATGATGTCGCCCCAGCAGGATGTTTTCCAGCACGGTGAGATTGCTGAACAGGCCGAGGTTTTGGAATGTTCGAGCAATACCGCGCCTGGCAATTTCCACTGGTGACTTGCCCGTCAACGCTGTGCCGCCGAGGGTGATCGTGCCCTCCTGTGGTCGATAGATGCCGTTGAGGCAATTGAAGATCGACGTCTTTCCGGCGCCATTTGGTCCGATAATCGCGAAGAGTTCGCCCGGCGCCACCGTGAAGCTCACGTCGGTGAGGGCCGTGACGCCACCAAAGCGCAGTGACACATGCTCCACGCGCAGCAAAGGCGTATCGGTCACGCACTCCACCGCTTCTTGCGCCGATACGTCTTCACATCACGGAACGACCGTCGCTCACTCCCATCGGTGTCGCCACCGACCGCACCGCCCAGATAGGAATCGCGCACGTCCTGATCCTCACCCAACTCCGCCGCCGTACCGTCGCGCACCACCTTGCCATGCTCCATCACGTAGCCGTAGTGCGCAACCGACAGTGCCATGGTCGCATTCTGTTCCACGAGGAGCACGCTGGTGTCATTCGCGTACACGTTCAGGATGATGTCGCGCACCTGATCCACGATTTTCGGGGCCAGCCCCAATGACGGTTCATCGAGCAGCAGCAAGCGAGGCGCGGACATGAGCGCGCGACCGATGGCGACCATCTGCTGTTCGCCGCCGGAGAGGTAGCCACTGATCGCCTTGCGTCGTTCAGCCAGACGCGGGAACATCGTGTAGATGCGCTCCAACGCCTCTCGTGCGGGTGCGGCGGCGCGCGTGAACCCGCCCACGCGGAGATTTTCCTCCACCGTGAGTTCGCTGAACAAACGCCGTCCTTCCATGACCTGAGCAACGCCCCGTTTGACAATCGACGGAGCCGACGCAGTGCCGATGGCGGTGCCCTCTATCTGGACGCCGCCCTTGGTGATGCGTCCGCGATGAATGGGGAGGAGTCCGGTCACGGCGCGCAGCAGCGTCGTCTTGCCGGCGCCGTTCGCGCCCAACAGTGCGACGATGCTGCGGCTGGGCACGACGAGGCTGACGCCGCGTAGCACCAGAATCACGTCGCTGTAGACAACCTCCAGGTTGCGAACGGCGAGCAGTGGTGCTGCTGGAGTCGTCGAAGCGGGAGTATCTGACACGTTTGGCGCCAGCGGGAGGGCGAGCGGTCGCCTGAGGATCAGACGATTCTACGGATGGCCCGCGTGCTGTCAAGCCGCCGAACGGCTACCGAAACCGCGGGTCCGCCGCCATATTCGCGCACCGTGATGAATCATCCCCATCGATCGTTGGGGCCGTGGTCATCCGTATTGCCAGGCCGTCACGGAACCATCCTCAGCGCGAGAGTATCTCATGCGCACACGCAATGCACTGGCGCTCGTGGCCGTCGCCGTCCTCAGCACCAGCGGGTGGACGTACGCGAACGCGGCAAAAGGCCTCAAGGCTGATGAT
The DNA here is from genome assembly GCA_040080315.1 of Gemmatimonas sp. GTDB lineage: Bacteria > Gemmatimonadota > Gemmatimonadetes > Gemmatimonadales > Gemmatimonadaceae > Gemmatimonas. The sequence continues at coordinate 351 of JBEBIR010000811.1, read as the reverse complement.
CTGGTCGAGATCCAACAGTTGTACGCCAAGTACAACTGGACCATCGATGCCGGCGACTCGGAGGGCTACGCGTCGACGTTCACCCCGGACGGCGTGTTCAACGCCAACGTTGGCCACGATGCCATCGTGAAGTTTGCGGATGGATTTCATGCCGGGTTGGGTGCGCGTGTGCGGCACTGGAACACGAATCTGCTGATCCAACCGTCGGCCACCGGTGCCAGCGGTCAGGTGTACCTGGTGCTGGTGGACTTTTCCACCAAGCCTCCATCACTCGTCGCATCGGCCAGCTACACCGACGAACTGGTGAAGACCTCGCAAGGATGGCGGTTCAAGAAACGCGCAACCAAGGGC
>JBEBIR010000114.1:0-8765 GCA_040080315.1 Gemmatimonas sp. | reverse complement strand
CCATGTGCTGGAGCATGTGGACGATCCGGTGGCGCTGCTGACGCGCATGCGGGATTGGGTAAGACCCGGCGGACGCGTGGTGATCATCGTCCCAAACAGTGAATCGATTCATCGTCGGCTCGCCGTGCTGATGGGGCTTCAGCCGCGTTTGGATACCCTGAGCGCCCGCGACGTGTTGGTCGGACATCAGCGCGTCTATTCGATCGCCAACCTGCGCCGTGATGTGGAGGCCGGTGGATTCGATGTCTGCGCAACCCGCGGCTTCTTCTTCAAGCCCCTCGCAAACTCCATGATGCTGACCTTCGATCAGGCCCTGATTGACGCCATGAACGCGATTGCGATCACGATGCCACCCGAGTGGATGTCCAATCTCGGACTGGTGGTCACGCCGAGGGCGGACGCGGATCCGTGAGTCGTCGCTGCAGCGTGGGCGCCGGCGCTTCGTTCAACAAGTCGCGCAAGTATTGCGCGTATGAGGACTCGCCGTAGGCGTCGGCCAGGCGTTCGAGCTGTGCCTGATCAATGAATGCGCTGCGATAGGCGATTTCTTCCGGACACGCGACCTTCAGCCCCTGTCGCGATTCGATCGTCTGAATAAACGTGCTGGCGGTCTGCAGCGACTCATGAGTGCCTGTATCGAGCCAGGCCATACCCCGACCCATCAACTCGATGTTGAGCGCTCCGCGCCGTAAGTATTCGATATTGATGTCGGTGATCTCGTACTCGCCACGCGCGGACGGCTGCAGTGATCTCGCCATTTCGACCACGGCATTGTCGTAGAAGTACAAGCCGACGACCGCGGTATTGGATCGCGGGCGCGCGGGCTTTTCCTCCAGACCGACGACGCGACCAGCGGCATCCACCTCCGCCACGCCAAAGTGCTGCGGATCCTTGACCGGATATCCAAAGATGGTCGCACCCGAGGCGCGATGAGCGGCCCGCTGCAGCAGCGCGGTGAGTCCGCCGCCGTAGAAGATGTTGTCGCCGAGGACCAGCGCCACACGATCGTCACCGATAAAATCGCGACCGACCATGAAGGCCTGCGCGACACCCTCCGGCGCGCGTTGTTCGGCGTACGACAGCGACAGCCCCCACTGGCTGCCATCGCCCAGCAACTCGGCAAAGCGCGGCAGATCACGCGGGGTGGAGATGACCAGCAGATCCCGGATCCCGGCGAGCATCAGCGTCGACAGGGGATAGTAGATCATCGGCTTGTCGAACACCGGCAGCAACTGCTTGTTCACCACGCGCGTCACCGGATGCAATCGCGTGCCGGAGCCGCCGGCGAGAATGATGCCCTTCATCTGCTGACCCCGAGTCCGAGACGTTCACCGCGATAGACACCACTCCGCACTCGCTCCCACCAGAGCCGATGCTCTAGATACCAGAGCACGGTCGCGCGCAACCCCGAGGCGAAGTCCATGGTCGGGCGCCAGTCGAGATCCGTCCGCAGCTTCGTCGCATCGAGAGCGTACCGCTGATCGTGCCCCGGTCGATCCGTCACAAACGTGACTAACGCGCGCCGCGCCTCCACCGCCGCACGCGGGTGCAGTTCATCAGCGAGGTCGCAAATAGCCAACACCACGTCGATGTTGCGCCGCTCCTCGCCGCCGCTGACACCGTACGTCTCGCCCACGTGGCCCCGCGCGAGAATCGTCAGCAGCGCCGTCACATGATCGTTCACGAACAGCCAGTCTCGGACCTGCTCGCCGCGTCCATACACCGGAATCGGGGCACCGTCCAACGCATTGAGCAGCGAGAGCGGAATCAACTTTTCCGGGAACTGATACGGGCCGTAGTTGTTCGAGCAGTTCGAGATCAGCACGGGCAATCCGTACGTCCGATGCCAGGCGCGCACGAGATGGTCGGCGCCGGCCTTGGTGGCCGAGTAGGGCGAACTGGGGTCGTAGGGCGACGACTCAGTGAAGAGGCCGACATCGTCCAGCGCACCAAATACTTCATCCGTCGACACGTGCAGAAATCGAAAGCGTGCCGAGGCGTTGGCGTCCAGCGCGTTCCAATACCGGAGTGACTCCGACAGCAGGGTGAACGTGCCCACCACGTTGGTCTGCACAAAATCCGCCGGTCCATCGATCGAACGATCGACGTGGGATTCGGCGGCCAGATGCAGCACGTAGGTCGGCTGGTAGATGTCGAAAAGCCGACGCATGGCTGCGGCGTCGCAGATGTCGGCGTGCGCAAAGTGATACTGCGGGTCGGCGGCAATCGACGACACGGAGTCCAGATTGCCCGCGTAGGTGAGCTTGTCGACATTGATCACCCGGCCTGCGCTCCGGGCGATGAGCTCGCGAACGACGGCTGATCCGATGAATCCGGCACCGCCCGTAACCAGATAGGTGTCGACAGGCATGCGGCGAGGGAGAGTGCGGGAAGTGCGAGGATGACGACGGCAACCGCGTGCCGCGACATAATATTGGAGCTATGTCTCCTCAGGAGAAGGTCACGCGCGGTGGACGACGCTGGATCGGCCTGGCGGTCGTCTTGGCGGTCTCCGGCGCGATCAGCATCATCACGACCTACGGCACGTTGAGCGGCACCTACGACGAATCGGTGCACATTGCCGCGGGCGTCGAACTGCTCACGCGGGGCACCTACACGTATTCGCTCGAGCACACGCCAATCGCGCGCGTGGCGGAAGCCATCGGGCCTGTTGTTGCCGGCGCGCGATTTCCCGATGACACGGGCTACGTCACCCGGGCCAACGCGGTCATGGCGTCGGGATCCGGCTATGTGCGGAACCTGACGCTGGCGAGATTCGGCGCTCTCCCGTTCTTCCTGCTTGCCTGCGCCCTGCTGTTTGTGTGGGCCAGACAACTCGCTGGAGACGCGGCAGCCGCGGTGGCTGTTGGTCTGCTGGCGCTGACGCCGCCGGTACTAGCGCACGCTGGACTGGCCACCACTGATGGTGCGGCCATGGCCGCCTTTTGCGCCGTGGTTCTGGCGTTTGATCGATGGCTGGAGTGTCCGGAATCGCGGAGCCGGATGGTGTGGCTTGGCGTGGCGGGCGGTTTCGCCCTCGGGTCGAAACTGTCGTCGATCCCGTTCTTTGGAGCGACGGCGCTTGTCATGCTGGCCGCGCATTTCACTGAGCGTCGCAAGACGAGGCGCGATCAGCGCCCGCCGGGACGCTTTCTGCGACCGCTGGCCGGCGCTTTGCTGATCGCGCTGCTCGTGGTGTTCGCGTCGTATGGATTCTCGATCAGTCGAACGCTGGACTTCCCGGCGCCACTCGGGGAGTTCGTGTTTGGCATCATGCTGGTTGCGTGGCACAACAGTTTGGGAAACGCCACGTTTCTGCTTGGCGACGTCACCGTGGGAGGTCGCTGGGCGTTCTTCCCGGTCGCTCTGGGGGTCAAGACGCCCATTCCCCTTCTGCTCCTGGCCGCTGCTGGCATGCTGTTCGCCGTGCGATCGTGGCGACGTGGCGAAGGCCGACCGTGGCTGACAGCGCCAATCGCCGCACTGATTCCTTTCGCCGTGGCCTGCAGTTCAGGGATCAATCTGGGCGTGCGTCACATCTTGCCGATGTATCCGGCGTTGGCGTTGCTGGGTGGACTGGCGGTCGCGCGGCTCTGGCGCATGCATGTGGCGGCTCGCACGCTGGTGGTCGCACTGCTGGTGTGGATGGCGGTGAACTCGTGGCGCGCCCATCCGGACTATCTCGCGTACTTCAACGAGCTGGCAGGACGCGATCCCGGCGCCGTGCTCGTCGAAAGTGATCTCGACTGGGGGCAGGATCTGGAGCGCCTCTCGGACACCCTGCGCGTGCGTGGTATCAGCGAGTTTTCCTTCGCGTACTTTGGTTTCGGTGATCGTGCCGACCAGCTCTTTCCGCAGATGCATCGATTCGAACGCGGCGATCCGCCGCCCACTGGATGGTTCGCCGTCAGCGAGACGCTGTATCGCCGCGGCTATTCGCTGCTCGAGAATCGAACCGTGATCGCGGTTCCTGATGCATTTGCATGGCTTCGCGAGCGTGAGCCCGTAGCGCGCGTCGGGCGATCCATTCGCCTGTACCATCTGCCGCCACCGAACGCGACGCCGGCCTCGCGCTGATCGCGTCGACAGGACTGAAACAGCGAGGGCGCGGAGCGTTTCTCGCGGAGTACGCAGAGTTTCGCGGAGCACACGGAGCACAACAAAAAGTTCTTGGTTTTGCTCCGCGATCTCCGCGAAGCTCCGCGTACTCCGCGAGAACCACTCCGCGCCCTCGCAGTTCAACTCTCTCTCTTCCTCTCTCTCGTCCGCTCTTCAGCGCGTTTCCGCGGATGGCAGTTTGACGTCCGCGTGCACGGAGTCCAGAGCAAAGGACCATCGCTGCCAGTCCATGCGCCGATAGTACGTCATCACCCGTCGCGACGACGGCACCGATCCGCACATCGACAGGAAGATGACGAGCGCAACGCGCTGCACATGATCAGCGTGCTCGCCCGCTTCCTTGCATCGAATGTCACGTGTGGGTGGCCACGCGCGATCGGTGGCCGCCGCCAGCCGGAACAGCGACGGTCCTTGACCAGTCCACTCCAATCCGGCTGGCCGCTGGTCGGCGACCACCAGCACCGAGTCAATACCGCGCACGTTCGCCACTTCGCTCAGCACGGAATCGACCGTGCGCTGCACGCTGTCAGCGTGCGCCGCGTACTGGGCAGCGCCGCTGGCCGCGAAGCAGAATACCACTCCGCAAGAGGCGGTGGCCCACCAGCGGCCGCTGCGCGAATATCGCTGGAGGTAACTGGTGGCCATGCCCACAAGCAGCGCCGTGCCGACCAGGTAGGGAAACGCGTAGCGGTCTTCGTATTGGGGCCATGGAGCATACGCGATGGCGCCCGACAGCGGAAACAGCACGGCTCCTGACAGCAACCACCGCGCGCGATTTCCGTGCGTCGCATCATGGAAGCCGATGCGCCACCCCGAGGCCAGCAGCACGGTCAGGCCAAGAATGGCCAGCACCCACATCACCGCGCCGGGAAACTGCAGAAGATCAAACGGAACAAGCGCGGCAATCCAATGGACCAGCACCTGCGCCGGTGACTGGTACACATGGCCGTAGTTCGACGCGAACGCCGATGACGACGCGCGCACGTAGAGCAACACGAGGGGTATCATCGTAACGATCGACGCCGCGCCAACGGAGAACACCAGCGCGGCGTTGCGTTGCGTCATTCGCGGGCGCGCGAATTCTCCGTTCGGTTGCCACATCAGCGCCAATGCCACCGGGAGCGCAATGGCCGGTGCCATCAGCTCCTTAGTCAGGAGCACGATCGACGCACCCACACTGAACAGCGCGATCTCTCGATGCCACCGCGGCGTGTCCTGGAAGCGCTGCGCGCGCAGGGCCAAGCCAAGGATGACGATCATGCCAACCGGTTCACCGACAGTGAGTCGCACCCACGATTCCGCCGCGGCCGGCGTCACCAGAAACACCAGGGCGGCGGCAACCCCTCCCAGTGCGGTTGCCCCGAAGCGACGAACCAGCGCGTTGATCTGCAGCATCACCGCCAGCATCACGAATGCGTGCGCCAGTTGCCACCCGGGTGTCCAGGCGCCGAACAGTTGCCATTTGAGCACCGCCGCAACGGTCGGAACCACGTTGGCGCGTCCCGACCGATCGGCGTTGTACTGCATAATGGCGCTGAACTGATCGACGAGGCCGTTGTTCGATTTCAGCAACGGCAGGAACTCGCCAAAGTCCAGCATATCGAACGGGCGAGCCAGATCGGGTCGATAAATCGCCCACGCGATCGTCACGACGCACAGCGCGACCACGCCACCCCAGCCGCGCCTCATGTCGGCTCTGCGCGGCGAATCACGTGATCAGGCTTCCCACGACCTCATGCAGCGCTCCGATCACGAGCGCTTGCGCTTGATCCGACAGATGCGGGCCCATCGGCAGACTGAACACCTGCGCGTGAATCTCGCGCGCGATTGGAAAATCGTCCGCCGCAAACCCCAGTGTCGCATACGCAGGTTGCCTGTGCGGGGCGACGGGATAGTGCACAATGGTTTCGACGTCGCGCGCCATCAGCCCTTCGCGAATGGCGTCGCGTATCGGCGATCGCACTACGAACTGATGCCACACGGGATTCGCCCACGCTGGCACGCCGGGCAACACGAGAGGTAGCGACTGCAGCGCATCCGAATACACGCGGGCCAACTGCGCGCGCCGCCTGTTCCATGCATCAAGTCGCGACAACTTCACGCGGAGAATGGCAGCCTGCAGCTCATCCAGCCGACTGTTCACGCCGATCACTTCGTTGACGTACTTGTGACGCGAACCGTAGTTGCGAAGCACGCGTAGCGTATCGGCCAGGGTGTCGTCGTCGGTGGTCACCGCGCCCCCATCACCCCATGCGCCGAGGTTCTTGGTGGGGTAGAAACTCCATGCCGTCGCGTCCGTGCCGCTGCCAACGAGTCGGCCAGCACATCGGGCGCCGTGCGCCTGCGCCGCGTCATCCAACACGCGAAGACCGTGTGACTCGGCGATCGTGCAGATACGCGCCAGATCGGCCGGTTGACCGTACAAGTGCACGGGGATGATGGCACGGGTTCGCGGCGTGATCGCTTGCACAATGCGATCGGGGTCGATGTTGCACGTCATGCGGTCGGGCTCAACCGGTACTGGGGTCGCGCCGGCCATCGTGACCGCCAGCCACGTCGCCACGTAGGTGTTCGACGGAACGATCACTTCGTCACCGGCCCCAATCTCCATCGCGCGTAATGCGAGATGCAGCGCATCGAGTCCGTTGGCGACACCAATGCAGTGTCGGGCGCCCACGTACGTGGCGAATGCGTCCTCGAAGGCACGCACTTCGTCGCCCAGCACATACCAGCCGCTGGCCGCGACCCGCTGTGTGGCCGCATCAAGCTCCGCTTGCAACTCCAGGTACTGCGGTCGCAAGTCGAGCATGGGCACGCGAGGTGTGCTCACGCGCCGATGAGCTCCAGAAAATCGCTCAGCGAACGCACATAGTCGGCTTCATCGTACGAATCGGACGCCAACACCAGGACGATTGCGCCCGGAGAAAACTCGAGCAAGTCCGCCCAGACCATCGGCGGGATGTGCAACGCCATCACCGGTGCGTCGAGCACCAAGGCATCGCGACCCCCGGCGTCGAGCAACTCTACGCGGCATGAGCCACTCAGCACCACCACGATCTGCTCGCAGCGACGATGCGCGTGTCGTCCGCGCACGGTGTCCGATGCCATGCCGGTGAGCGCAAAGAAGCGCTGCGGCACGAACGGCAACGCAGCGAACTCGCCGACAATCAACTGCCCGCGCTGGTCGTCACAGTGCCACACCGGGATGAGGCGCGCACGCGTGTTCACGGTCGATCCTGCACCGGTGCGGTCGGCGTGAAGAGCTGATGCATTGCTGGCAAGTCCACACGCAGCAGCAGCAGCATGGTGACGGCTGCGGCCAGCACCGCCATCATCAGACCCCGTTCGCGATACAGCCGCTCCGGTTGTTGCGCCGCGCTGTCGGTCTTGAGGGCGACCTGCAGATACATCGCCATCACCCAGGCCACGAACGGGAACGCCAGAATGAGCTCCATCCGATAGCGCATGCAAAATGCCCCGAAAAACAGCATCGATGCCGTCGCGTAGAACATGATCGCGATCAGCAGTCGATCGGTCGTGTAATACGCGAACGATTTTCGGTAGGCGGCGGCACGGGCCGGATCGCCGATGGACCGCAGCTCCGCATAGCGCTTGAGCGCCATGAAGTAGCAACCGATCATCCAGTAGCTGAGCAGCAGCGAGGCGGGCGCTGTGGTCTGATCAGTGACGATGAACCATCCGGCCAGCATGCGCAGGGGATTATTCACCGCCTCTGTCAACACGTCGAGATAGGGCACGTCCTTGCTGCGAATCGGCGGCACGTTGTACACGCAGGCCATCAGCCACAACACGGACACCGACAGCGTGAACGGGACCGACACGCGCCACGCGAGCGTGAGGCCGAGGGCGATCAGTACGACCCACTGCACATAGCCGGCTGCCGGACTCACACGGCCGGCGGCAATGGGGCGATGTCGCTTCTCGGCGTGAAATCGGTCCGTCGGCGCGTCGAGAATCTCATTCAGCGTGTAATTGCTGGAGGCCACCAGACAGATGGACAGCAGTCCCAGCAGGGAACGGACCACCAGCGATGGCCAGTCGACTGCCGGGACCGTGCCCAGGGCGACGACCATGCCGGGCAGCACGAAGACGTTCTTGAACCAGTAGTCGACTCGCGCCATGGCCAGATGTGCGCGCCAGTCGATGCGTGGCCGGAAGTCGAGACGCTCAGTCATGCGGTCGCAACGATCATCAGCTCGACAAGACAGGGGACCGGGAGCAGATCACAAGCGGTGAATATGCATCGGCGGTGGGACATGCGCCCGCGCGGGCAGTACTTTCTACGCCATGCATGACGACACCATTGGTCAGTCGCAACGCACGCCGTCGACGCGCGCGCGACTGGCGTTTGCCGTCAGTCTGGCCGTGGCGACGGCCATGTACGTGTACGTTCGCGGCATGGACGACCCGCAGCGCAAGAGCGATTTCGACCAAGTCTGGTATGCGGCGCAGGCGCTGTGGAACCACCAGAACCCGTATGAGCTCATTGGCATCGGCAAGGCGTTCGAGTGGAAGTGGCCGTTCTACTATCCGCTGCCGGCGGTGGTGCTGGTTGCACCCGTTGGGCTGCTGCCGGTCCTTGCGGCGCGCTGCGTGTTTGCCGCGCTGTCGGTCGGTGTGCTGGG